>NZ_JBXEJO010000077.1:0-47324 GCF_056837965.1 Bradyrhizobium ferriligni | reverse complement strand
GGCAGGGTGGGGTCAAGCCGCAAGCGAGAGCGTCTTCGTGGAAACAGATCTCCACCCGGATTGCGCTTTCAGCGCAAACCGACCTCCCCTTGTACAAGGGGAGGTCGAAGCACCGACTCACCGCTTGCCCATCGCAGCGTCGACGCTGATCGGGCCCGGACCCGAGGTCGCGAGGTAGAGGCAGGCGAAGCAGAACAGGATCGCCGCGGTGCCGTTGTTGAGCAGCGGCAGGAACACCGGCTCGGCCGGGTTCTTGAACATGTGGCCGAGGAAATAGGCGAACGCCATCTCGCCCGACAGGATGAACGCGACCAGCCGCGAGAACAGGCCGAGCATCAGGAGCGCGCCGAGCACCAGTTCAAGCCAGCCCGCAGCCTGGATCAACGGCGGGATATTGGCGAAGTACGCGACCACCGGAAACTTGAAGATCTTCGCGACGCCGTACTGAAACAGCAGCAGTCCGGTGATGAACCGGAACAGGCTGAGCGCCACCGGCTGAAACTTGGAGAACATCTGGTCCATTGTCATTGACCCCCTGTTTGACACACTGGAACGTTGCAAGATGCAGAAACACACGGTGTCCGCCACCAGAGTGTGATGTCAACACCTTGCGCCTGGAATCATTCCTCGCGCGATGGCAGTTGCGAGAGAACGCGGCAGCGGCACGGTGACGCGCAGCGATGCGTGTTGCGACGCGATCGTCAGCCCGAACTCCGTCCCCCGACATGATTATACTGCATAATCATGTCACGGCCTCACTGGCATGGCGTGCAGCGGCTCTCCACTCACATTGCTGTCAGACCGGGGTGAAACGCGGGGCATAAAAAAAGCCGCGTGCGGGACGCGGCTTTTCTGCACCAGTCACGTGAAGGTAACTACCGCCACTCGACCTTGGTGATCTCGTAGGCCTTGGCGCCGCCCGGCGCCATCACCTCGACGGTGGTCCCCTTCTTCTTGCCGATCAGCGCGCGCGCAAGCGGCGAGGTGATGGAGATGCGGCCCTTCTTGGCGTCGGCCTCGACTTCGCCGACGATCTGCCACACCGCCTTCTTCTCGGTGTCCTCATCGATCAGCGTCACGGTCGCGCCGAACTTGATGGTGTCGCCTGACAGTTTCGAAATGTCGATGATGTCGGCGCGCGCGAGCTTGTCCTCGAGCTCGGCGATGCGACCCTCGTTGTGCGACTGCTCTTCCTTGGCGGCGTGATACTCGGCGTTCTCCGAGAGATCGCCGTGCGAGCGCGCTTCCGCGATGTGTTCGATGATGCGCGGACGATCCACCGATTGGCGATGCTTCAACTCGTCCGTCAGCGCGGCGTATCCGCCCGCGGTCATCGGAACCTTATCCATCATCTTCGTCCTTCATCGCGCGCGCCCGGCGGCCGTGCACGAATATCCAGTTCAGCTAACGCAGGAATCAGGGCGCCAACGCGCCCGGAAGCCCAGTGATTTTCGGCCCCGCTAAGGGCCGTGACAACATCCAATCGCGCGGTGAGTTCCAGCCATTCGGCTAATTGACCGCTTCGGGCCTTCAGCCCGGGCAGCGGTCAGCTTTCGGAAAAGTAACTCTGAAGCGTGCGGACCTCAAGGTCCCCGGCCCGATAGGCCCGGATTCCCCGTGCGGCCGCCACCGCGCCCGAAAGAGTGGTGTAATATGGCACTTTATGCAAGAGGGCAGCCCGCCGCAGCGAGCGGCTGTCGGCCAGCGCCTGCGGACCTTCGGTGGTATTGAAGACCAGCTGGACGTCGCCATTGGTGATGGCGTCGACGATGTGCGGACGGCCTTCGAGCACCTTGTTCACCTTTTCCGTCGGCACGCCGTTGTCGCTGAGGTAGCGCTGCGTGCCCGAGGTTGCCATCACCTTGAAGCCGAGCGAGTGCAACAGCCGCACCGCATCCGCGATGCGCATCTTGTCGTCGCCGCGCACCGAGACGAACACCGTACCTTGCCGCGGCACGCGCGTGCCGCCGCCGAGCTGGCTCTTCGCGAACGCGACCTCGAAGGAGCGGTCGATGCCCATCACTTCGCCGGTCGAACGCATCTCCGGTCCGAGCACGGTGTCGACGCCGGGGAAGCGCGCGAACGGGAATACCGATTCCTTCACGCCGACATGGCCGAGCTTCTTCTTCTTCAGCTTGAAGTCGGCGAGCTTCTCGCCGGCCATGATCCGTGCCGCGATCTTGGCGACCGGCGTGCCGATCACCTTGGCGACGAACGGCACGGTGCGGGATGCGCGCGGGTTGACCTCGAGCACGTAGATCTCGCCGTCCTTGATGGCGTATTGCACGTTCATCAGGCCGACCACGTCGAGGCCGAGCGCGAGTTCGCGGGTCTGCCGCTCCAGCTCCTCGATGGTCTTGGCGTCGAGCGAATGCGGCGGCAGCGAGCAGGCGGAGTCGCCGGAATGGATGCCGGCTTCCTCGATGTGCTCCATGATGCCGACGATGAAGGTGTCCTTGCCGTCGCAGAGGCAGTCGACGTCGACTTCGGTCGCGTCGGACAGATAGCGGTCGAACAGCAGCGGGTTCTTGCCGAGCACGGTGTTGATCTGCCCGGTCTTGTCGTTCGGGTAGCGCGCCTTGACGTCGGCGGGCACCAGCTCAGGCAGCGTTCCCAGCAGGTAGTCGTTGAGCTGGTTCTCCTCGCGGATGATCTGCATCGCGCGGCCGCCGAGCACGTAGGACGGACGCACCACCAGCGGCAGGTCGAGATCGGCGGCGACCAGGCGGGCCTGCTCGACCGAATAGGCGATGCCGTTCTTCGGCTGCTTGAGACGCAGCTTGTCGAGCACGCGCTTGAAGCGGTCGCGGTCCTCGGCGAGGTCGATCGCGTCGGGCGAGGTGCCGAGGATCGGCACTTCGGCGGCTTCGAGCGCGCGGGCAAGCTTCAGCGGGGTCTGGCCGCCGAACTGCACGATCACGCCGTGCAGCGTGCCGTTCTTGCGCTCGGTCGCGATGATCTCCAGCACGTCTTCGGCGGTGAGCGGCTCGAAATACAGCCGGTCGGCGGTGTCGTAGTCGGTCGACACCGTTTCCGGGTTGCAGTTGACCATGATGGTCTCGTAGCCGGCGTCCTCGAGCGCGAAGCAGGCGTGGCAGCAGCAATAGTCGAACTCGATGCCCTGGCCGATGCGGTTCGGGCCGCCGCCGAGGATGATCACCTTCTTGCGGTCCGACGGCGCGCTCTCGTCGGCAAATTCGCCGGCGAACGGCCGCTCATAGGTCGAATACATGTAGGCGGTCGGCGAAGCGAACTCCGCCGCGCAGGTGTCGATGCGCTTGAACACCGGGCGCACCCCGAGCGCGTGGCGCTTGGCGGTGACGTCGGCCTCGGTGGTCTCCGTGAGCACGGCGAGCCGCGCGTCGGAGAAGCCCATCGCCTTCAGCATCCGCATCGCGAACGCATTGGTCGGCAGGCCGCTGCTGCGGATCTTGCCTTCCATCTCGACGATGGCGCGCAGCTCCGCGAGGAACCAGGGATCGATCTTGCAGGAATTGAAGATATCCTCGTTCGACCAGCCGAGCCGCATCGCCTGCGCGACCTGCAGCAGGCGATTCGGCGTCGGCGTGCCGAGAGCGGCGCGGATCGCGTTCTTGTCGTCGCTGCGGCCGAGGCCCTCGATGTCGATCTCGTCGAGGCCGGTCAGCCCGGTCTCGAGCCCGCGCAGGGCCTTCTGCAGGCTCTCCTGGAAGGTGCGGCCGATCGCCATCACCTCGCCGACCGACTTCATCGAGGTGGTCAGCGTGGAGGAGGCGCCGGGGAATTTCTCGAACGCAAAGCGCGGAATCTTGGTGACGACGTAGTCGATCGTCGGCTCGAACGAGGCCGGCGTCGCGCCGCCGGTGATGTCGTTGGCGATCTCGTCGAGCGTGTAGCCGATCGCAAGCTTGGCGGCGACCTTGGCGATCGGGAAGCCGGTGGCCTTCGAGGCCAGCGCCGACGAGCGCGACACGCGGGGATTCATCTCGATCACGACCATGCGGCCGTCGTCCGGATTGATGCCGAACTGCACGTTGGAGCCGCCGGTCTCCACCCCGATCTCGCGCAGCACCGCAATCGATGCGTCGCGCATGATCTGGTATTCCTTGTCGGTGAGCGTCAGCGCCGGCGCCACCGTGATGGAATCGCCGGTGTGCACGCCCATCGGATCGACGTTCTCGATCGAGCAGATGATGATGCAATTGTCCTTCTTGTCGCGCACCACCTCCATCTCGAACTCTTTCCAGCCGAGAACGGATTCCTCGATCAGCACCTCGTTGGTTGGCGAGGCATCGAGGCCGCGCTCGATGATGTCGAGATATTCTTCCTTGTTGTAGGCGATGCCGCCGCCGGTGCCGCCGAGCGTGAAGGAGGGGCGGATGATCGCGGGCAGGCCGATGTCGGACAGCGCCATCAGCGCTTCGGCCAGGGCCTGCTGCTGGTAGCGCTTGCGCCGCTCGTTCTCGCCGCCTTCCCACTGCCGTTCGAAGGCTTCGAGCTCGGGGCCGGACAGCTTGGCCTGATCGGCGAGGTACTTGTCGCGGTCGGACTTCTTCAGCGCCGACGCATTGGCGAGCCGCGACCTCGGCGTCTGCAGCCCGATCTTCTCCATGGCGTCGCGGAACAGCTGGCGGTCTTCGGCCTTGTCGATGGCGTCGGCGGTGGCACCGATCATCTCGACGTCGAACTTCTCCAGCGTACCCTGCTTGCGCAGCGACAGCGCGCAGTTCAGTGCGGTCTGGCCGCCCATGGTCGGCAGCAATGCGAAGCCGCCGGGCAGGACGTAGCGTTCCTTTTCGATGATCTTGGCGACGATTTCGGGCGTGATCGGCTCGATATAGGTCGCGTCCGCCAGCTCCGGGTCGGTCATGATCGTGGCCGGGTTGGAATTGACCAGGACGATCCGATAGCCCTCTTCCTTGAGCGTCTTGCAGGCCTGCGTGCCGGAATAGTCGAACTCGCAGGCCTGGCCGATCACGATGGGACCGGCGCCGATGATCAGGATGGTGGAGATGTCGGTTCTTTTGGGCATCAGCTCTCGCGGACTGGAATTTGGGCACAAAAAAAGGGCGCGCTTCCCGCGCGTCCCTCGAGCCATGCGCTACATCTTGTAGCGCCGGAAGCGCGATCCTTCGCGCGCGGGTGGTCTTTAGACCAGTTTCCGCACCCGCGAAACCCCCAAAAGCGCCCCATCAACCGCGATTCTGGGGGAAATTCCTCGTTCGACGCATGCCCGGTTGGGGGGGGGTGAGGGGTTGTCAGGGTCCGGGCCGCAGCACCGCCCAGTCCGTCTACGCTTTCGCTGACGCTCAAGCTACGCCGGACACGCTTTGCCCCGCCGGTCCAGCGTGGCTGCGCCACGCGTAGCCCGTCAGGGCGAAGCGTGGAGGCCCGGCCTGGATTTGAACCAGGATAAACAGTGTTGCACCACTGCCGCGTCGACGCTTCCGCCACCGGGCCGAGCGGATCATTGCTGATTATTTCAGCCGCCGCCATGTTTCCTTCTGGGTAACGTTAACGCGTCGTGCAACCCTGGATCAGTGGTGCGCCACGAACGTCATCCGCCACGGATTGTGCCCGATGTTGCGCGGCGCGCGCGTGGCGCTGAACCCGGCGGCGCCGAGCTTCGCGATCATCTCGTCCTCGCGGTAGCGCTGCAGTCCGATCCTGGTGCGCAGCTGGCGGTAGTCGGACAGTGCGGTTGAAGCCAGCCCGACCAGCGCATCGCGCAGGAAGCCGTGGGTCGCCGCAAAGCGCAGCAGTGCCACGACATCCCTCGCCATGCCGACTTCGGGCCGCAGGATATCGCCGAGCACGAACCGGCCGGACGGCTTCAGCACGCGGTGGATCACGTCGAAGGCGGAATCGAGCTCCTGCGGCGTCATGTATTGCGCGACCGAGTTCATCACCACGAGGTCGATCGAATCCGCGTCCATGTGCTTCAGATCATCGAGCGAGCGGACACGGATTCGGGTGTCGGGCGCGAAGCGCGCGACCAGACGGCCGCGTACGCCGGGCGCCGGCTCCGCCAGATAGAGCTGGGCGCAGGCATTGGCGACCTTCGCCGCCGACAGCGCCTCGCCGCAGGCATAGTCGAGCACCACGGCATCCGGCGAAGCGATGTAGCCGATGATGTCGTTTGCGATGATCTGGAAATGCAGGTCACGGTGCAGTCGGCTCGCATAGATCGTATGCGTGGAATCGTAATAATCGATCCATTCATCCATCGCGTTTGGTATCCGGCAGAACGGGGTTCCTGGCCTCAGGAACGGGTGGGCTGATGATGCGTTAGCGGTCCGGCGGCCAATGTTCAATGCGCCGAAATACGGGTTCCTAACAGGAAGGTCCAACGTGAGCAAAGCCAAGACTGACAAGATCTCGCCCGATCTCGACACGCCGAGCGACCTGCCACAGGCTGCGGTGGACACGATCTCGGCCTCGCTCAACACGCTTCTGGCCGATGCCTTCGCGCTCTACCTGAAGACCAAGAATTTCCATTGGCACGTCAGCGGCCGGCATTTCCATGATTACCATTTGTTGCTGGACGAGCAGTCGGAGGCGATCTTCGCGACCACCGACCAGCTCGCCGAGCGGGTGCGCAAGCTCGGCGGCGCGACGCTGAAGTCGATCGGCGATATCGCCAGGCACCAGACCATCAAGGACAATGACGACGATTATGTGCCGCCTCGCGAAATGCTGCGCGAGTTGATGGAAGACAACAAGCACATGGCGGCCGCGATGCGCAAGGCGCACAAGCTGGCCGACGACCGGGAGGACTCCGGCACCGCGGGCCTGCTCGAAACCTTCATCGACGAAACCGAGCGCCGTACCTGGTTCCTGTTCGAGGCAAGCCGCCAGGAAGGCAGCAACGCGGCCTGAGATTCATCCTCTCCCCTTGTGGGAGAAGGAAAGGGGCACCGGTGCAACGGGCCAATCCCTAGCGTTTCCACAGCCGTACCAGCGGCCCGTCCTTGCCCATCACCGGATCGGTCGCGGGGGGCGCGACCAGCGGGATCGTCTTCAGCGCCCTGGCGTGGTTCTCGGGCGTTGGCCGCTGCAGGTCCATCGGCGGGCCCGGCGGATAGGCGCCGATGACGCAGAAATCGTCACTCGCCGACAGGCATTGATGCCCGGTGCCGGCGGGCAGGATCGCGACGTCGCCAGCTGCGATCTCCAGCGCTTGTCCGCGCTCGCCGCCGAACTGCACGCGCGCGCGGCCGCGGGCGACGCCCAGCACTTCGTGCACAGTGGCGTGGTAATGCGCGAAGTCGTAGACGCCGTTGCGCCACATCGCGCCCCAGCCATTCTTGCCGAACAGCTGCTCGATGCTGGCCTCGGGATTGCTGCTGACGTCGACGGCGGCCTTGTAGACCAGGAACGGCATCGGGTTGTTCGGCACCAGGCCGTCATCCTGGAAGACGATGGCCAGGGGTTCGATATCGGTACGGACGACCGACATGGTGGCTCTCCAGCGTTGCGAGGTGCCGTGGTCTGCAGACCAACAAACCGTCGGTCCGCAAACCGTTCCAGCTAGATTTTGAACTTCAGCACGTCTTCGTTGAATTTGAGCCCGTGCCCGGGCCGCTCCGGCGCGGTGATCATGCCGTTGGCGATCTCGGGCGGGTCGATCCAGAGATCGTCGATCAGCGCCATGTTCTCGCACCAGATGCCGTTCGGAATCGAAGCCAAGAGGTGCACATTGAGTTCGGGAAACAGATGCGGCGCGATGGTGATGCCGAACGTGTCCGCGAGCGCCGCGATCTTGCGCAGGTCGGTCATGCCGCCGCGCATCGGGTCGGGTTGCAGGATCGGCAGGCAGGGATTCAGAAAGAACGGCCGCAGATCGTAGCGCGTGAAATGCGTCTCGCCGCCGACGACGCGCATGTCCAGCGCCGCCGCGATGCGCTGGTAGCCGGCGAAGTCATCGGCAGGCACCGGCTCCTCGAGCCAGTAGATGTCGTACTTCTCGAACTTGCGTCCCATCTCGATGGCGACATCGGCGCTCCAGCCCATGTTGACGTCGATCATGATGTCGATGTCGGGCCCGAGCGCCTCGCGCATGCGGCGCACATTGTCGAGGTCCTGCGCGGGCGTGTGAACATGCGCGACCTGCATCTTGATCGCCTTGTAGCCCTGCTTCACGAAATGCAGCGCCTTCTCGATCATCCCGTCGCCGCCGGCGCCGCGGAAGCAGCCGGAACCATAGATCGGGATTTCCGAGCGATAATGCCCCCACAGCCGGTGCAGCGGCAGGCCGGCGCGTTTCCCCACCGCGTCCCACAGCGCGATGTCGAGCGCCGACATGGCCATCGCGGCGATGCCGCCGCGGCCATAGGTCATGGTCGCCGTCCACAGATCGCGCCAGATCGCCTCGATCGCGGTGGCGTCCTTGCCGATGACGCGCGGGATGATGCACTCGTCGAGACAGGCCGCGATCGACTTCATCGCCGGCTTGAACACGAACAGATAGCCCATGCCGGTGACACCGCCGGACGTCTCGACGTCGCAGATCAAAATGTCGCGCGTCGCGCCGAGCGCCGCGCCTTTCAGCCAGGGATCGTCGGCCCAGGGCAGCCGCAGCATCGTCACGCGGATGTCGCGGATGGTCATGTCTGAATCGGCTGAAATCATCGGCGTTCCCTTTCCAGGCCGGATCATGTTTGCCTGATCTCGGACAGGGAAACTCAATCACACAGCGCAGGCCGCGATCCAGCGCGCTTCGTCATGGCTCCAATGCGCCAAGACGCGATTGCCTTCAGGTCGTCTTGGGCAACTCGAACACCAGGCAGGTCGTGGTGGCATGCGCGAGCAGCTTGCCCTTGTCGTCGGTAATCCGCGCTTCCGCGGTCGCAACACGGCGCCCGGCGTTGAGCACATGGCCCTCGGTGCGGATTTTGCCGGTGTCCTGGCTCATGCCGCGGACGAAGGAGATCTTGAACTCCAGCGTGGTGTAGCCAAAGCCCTGCGGCAGCGTGGTTTGCACCGCAAGCCCCATCGCGGAATCCAAGAGGATCGCGGCGTAGCCGCCATGCACCGAGCCGATCGGGTTGTAGTGGCGGAGGCCCGGGATGCTGTGGATCACCACATGGCCGGTCTCGGCGGAGCAGTCGAACGGCTCGACATTCTCCATGATCGGCGGCTCCGGCAGGGTTCGGGCGAAGATGCCGTGCACGAAGTCGAGCCCCGGCATCGAGGCCATCACCGCCATCGAGGAGACGCCGTAGACGGGCTTCGGGGTGGCGGGGGCGGTCATGTCGAGATTTCCCGTGATGTGATGCGAAGACGCATTGCTGCTGTCGGTGCTGGCCGCGCACAACTGCTGTCATGCCCGGACTTGATCCGGGCATCCATCTTTCTTCAAGGGATGGATTGCCGGGTCAAGCCCGGCAATGACGATCGGGCTCTAAGCCGCGCGCTTGTTATTCCGCATCAAATCGGCAAAGCGCTGGAACAGGTAATGCGAGTCGCGCGGGCCGGGCGAGGCTTCCGGGTGATACTGCACTGAGAATACCGGCTTGCCCTCGAGTGCGATGCCGCAATTGGAGCCGTCGAACAGCGAGATATGGGTCTGGGTCGCGCCTTTCGGCAACGTCGCCTGGTCCACGGCAAAGCCGTGGTTCATCGAGGTGATCTCGACCTTGCCGGTGGTCTCGTCCTTGACCGGATGGTTGGCGCCGTGATGGCCCTGATGCATCTTCATGGTCTTTGCCCCGACGGCAAGGCCAAGCATCTGGTGGCCGAGGCAGATGCCGAAGGTCGGCGTCCCCGAAGCAATCACCTTCTGGATGACTGGCACGGCATATTTGCCGGTCGCGGCGGGATCGCCGGGGCCGTTCGACAGGAATACGCCGTCCGGCTTCATCGCCAGGATGTCTTCGGCGGCGGTCGTCGCCGGCACCACGGTCACCTTGGCGCCGACGCCGGCGAGCAGGCGCAGGATGTTGCGCTTGATCCCGTAGTCGATCGCGACCACGTTGAATTCCGGCGCGGTCTGCTGGCCGAAACCGTTGCCCCACACCCAGGGCGTCTCATCCCAGGTGAAGCGCTGGCCCGAGGTGACCATCGGCACCAGGTCCATGCCCTCGAGGCCGGGCCATTCGCGGGCCTCTTCCTTCAGGCCGTGCAGGTCGAACTCGCCGTTCCTGGCGTGCGCGATCACCGCATTGGGCATGCCCTTGGAGCGGATCAGCGCGGTCAGCGCGCGGGTGTCGATGCCGGAAAGGCCGATGATGCCGCGCGCCTTCAACCACTGGTCGAGATGGCGGGTGGCGCGGTAATTCGAGGGATCCGTGATCGCCGAGCGCAGGATCACGCCGCGCGCGCCGGGCGTCGCGGCCATGTTCACCGTCTCGATGTCTTCCTCGTTGGTACCGACATTGCCGATATGCGGGAAGGTGAAGGTGATGATCTGGCCGGCATAGGACGGATCGGTGAGGATCTCCTCATAGCCGGTCATCGCGGTGTTGAAGCAGACCTCGCCGACGGCGTGGCCTTCCGCGCCGAGACCGAAGCCTTCCAGCACGGTACCATCGGCGAGCACAAGGAGCGCGGTCGGTTTGTGGTCCGGCCAGGCGGGAGCGTTTTCGGGGGTTGTCATGAGCCCTTTAAATAGTCGCCGCACCCTGCGGCGTCAAAGCGAAAGGGCGCGGATTCACACGGCAATGTCCGCCGATTTGACAGGCCGGAACGGCCTTTTAATCTAAAGTTCCTTGTAACGGCCGTTTGCTTGCCGAAAATGACCCGTCCGGAGCTCCCGCATGGATAATACGATGCCGATCCTGCTCGTCCCGGGCCTCATCTGCTCGCCGCGGATTTTCGCCCCGGTCATCCCGGCGCTGTGGCGATGCGGGCCGGTGACGGTGGCCAACCATGTCAGGGACGACAACATGGGGGCGATCGCCCGCCGGATCCTGGCCGAGGCGCCGCCGCGCTTTGCGCTCGCCGGGCACTCGATGGGCGGCTACATCGCCTTCGAGATCATGCGGCAGGCGCCGGAGCGGGTTGCGAAGCTGGCGCTGATGAGCACCCAGGCGCGGGCCGACACGCCGGAAGCGACCGCACGCCGCCGCGGCATGATCGAGCGTGCCAAAAGCGGCCAATATCGTAGCGTGGTCGACGAGCTCTATCCGGGCTTCGTGCACCCGTCGCGGCAGGGCGCTGCAAGTTTGCGCCAGATTGTCGACGACATGAGCGAGGACGTCGGCGCCGAGGCCTTCATCCGCCAGCAAAACGCGGTGCTCAGCCGGCCGGATTCGCGGCCGAGCATGGCCTGGATCAAGTGCCCGACACTGGTGCTGACGTCGGATACCGACAACACCGTTCCGAATTCGCTGTCGGACGAGATGGCCAACGGCATTCCCGGTGCCAGGCTCGTGGTGCTCGCCGATTGCGGTCACCTGCCGCAACTGGAACAGCCGCAGGCCTGCGCCGCTGCGCTGGTCGAATGGCTGAGGAACTAGGTTGTTCTGCCGGTGCAAACTGCCTAGATGAGGGAATTGCTGGTTCAAGGACAACGAAATGCTGCGCGACGACATTAATACTGCGGTCAAGGAAGCGATGAAGGCGAAGGACGAGCGCAAGCTCTCCACGCTGCGCATGGTTAATTCGACCATCAAGAACGCCGACATCGACGCGCGCGGGCAGGGCAAGCCGCCACTCTCCGATGCCGACCTGCTCGGCCTGCTGCAGAAGATGATCAAGCAGCGCCAGGAGTCGGTCGAGCTCTACGACAAGGGCGGCCGCGCCGAGCTCGCCGCCCAGGAGCGCGAGGAGATCGCGGTGATCTCGGCGTACCTGCCGAAGCAGATGTCCGATGACGATGTGAAGGCCGCGATCTCGGCGATCATCGCCGAGACCAACGCTGCCGGCATCAAGGACATGGGCAAGGTGATCGGCGCGCTGAAGGCGAAATACGCCGGCCAGATGGATTTCGGCAAGGCCAGCGGCCTCGTCAAGGCGGCGCTGACGGGCTAGCCGTTCGTCCCGGGTGGCTTGCGGCGCAATGTGCCGCGGGCCGAATTGCGGGAACCTTTCTGCTGACGGAGCATCTGACGGGCATGATCTCGTGATGACGCCGCAAAGGAAAGGCCCCGATGAACCCGATTGTGCATGCGCTGGATCGTGCAAGAGCCGCTCAAACCGAATCCGACAAGCCGACCCGGGCCGAAGTCGAGGCCGCAGTCCGCACCATCATCCGCTGGACCGGTGACGATCCCGAGCGGGATGGTTTGCTTGAAACTCCGGCGCGCGTGACGCGTTCGTTCGAGGAGTTCTTTGCGGGGTACGACCAACGTCCCGCCGAGATCCTGGAAAAGACCTTCGAGGAGATCGAAGGCTACGACGAAATGATTGCCCTGCGGGGCATCCGTTTCGAGAGCCATTGCGAGCATCACATGGCGCCGATCATCGGTCAGGCCTGGGTTGCCTACATCCCGAACGGCCGCGTGGTCGGCATCAGCAAGCTCGCACGAGTGGTCGACATCTATGCCAGGCGCTTGCAGATTCAGGAGAAGATGACGGCGCAGATCGCCAACACCATCAACGACGTCTTGAGGCCTCAGGGCGTGGGCGTCATCATCAAGGCATCGCATCACTGCATGACGACCCGTGGCGTGCACAAGCCGGATACCGATCTCGTGACCAGCCGCATGCTGGGTTGCTTTCGCGACAATGCGCTAACCCGCCAGGAATTCCTCGGGATAGCGGTTTAGAGTGTCACAGGGCAATGGAGGAACGATATGGCCGATCAGCAAGCTCCTTCCGGTCTGGATCTGACACAGGGCGTGGCACTCTCCGACTTCCCGGGCGCGATGCTGCTCGGCCATGTCGGCGACGAGGACGTGCTGCTGGTGCGTTCGGGCGCGGACATCTTCGCCATCGACGCGCATTGCAGCCATTACCATGGCCCGCTCGCCGAAGGCCTTCTTGAGGGCGAGACCGTCCATTGCCCCTGGCATCACGCCTGTTTCGATATTCGCACCGGTGAAGCGACCGCCGCGCCCGCCTTCAACGCGCTCGCGGTCTGGAAGGTCGATCGCGACGGCGATCGCATCATCGTGCGCGAGAAGCGCGTGCAGCCGAAATTCCGCGTCAAGGGCCCGGTCGATGCGCCTGGGAGCATCGTGATTGTCGGCGGCGGCGGGGCAGGGTTTGCCGCCGCCGAGATGCTGCGGCGGCAGGACTATCGCGGCAGCATCGTCATGCTGAGCGGCGAGGCCACGCCGCCGGTGGATCGGCCGAACCTGTCCAAGGATTTCCTCGCCGGCAGCGCGCCGGAAGACTGGCTGCCGCTGAAGCCGGACGATTTCTATCGTGACGCGGCGATCGATCTGAGACTGAGGACCGAGGTCAAGTCGATCGATACCGGCCGCCGCAACGTTGTGCTCGCCGGCGGCGAAACGCTCGCCTATGACCGGCTGCTGCTGGCGACCGGCGCGGAGCCGGTGCGGCTGCCGATCCCGGGCGCGGACCAGCCCCACGTTCATGTGTTGCGCACCGTCGACGATTGCCGGGCGATCATCGCCGCGGCCAGCGGAGCGCGCCGCGCGGTCGTGATCGGTGCAAGCTTCATCGGCCTCGAGGTGGCGGCTTCGCTCCGCGCGCGCCAGATCGAGGCGCACGTGGTCGGATTGGAACAGCGGCCGATGGAGCGCGTGCTCGGGCCCGAGATGGGCGATTTCGTCCGCGCGCTGCACGAAGAGCACGGCGTCGTATTCCACCTCGGCGACACCGTGACCGCGATCGAGGCCAAGCGTGCGCACCTAAAGAGCGGGCCCGTGCTCGAGGCCGATCTCGTCGTGGTCGGTGTCGGCGTGAAGCCGCGGCTGGCGCTGGCGGAAGCGGCCGGGCTCGCGATCGATCGCGGCGTGAGGGTCGACGCCTATCTCGAGACCAGCGTGCCCGGCATCTACGCGGCCGGCGACATCGCGCGCTGGCCCGATCCGCACAGTGGCGAGACGATCCGGGTCGAGCACTGGGTGGTGGCGGAGCGCCAGGGCCAGACCGCCGCGCGGAATATGCTCGGGCAGCGCGAGGTCTTCGACGCGGTGCCGTTCTTCTGGAGCCAGCATTACGACGTACCGATCAACTATGTCGGCCATGCCGAGCAGTGGGACGAGATCGCGGTGGACGGCAGCATCGTCGGCAGGGATTGCGTGCTGCGCTACAAGCGCGGCGGGCGCGTGCTCGCGGTCGCATCGGTCTATCGCGACCTCGATAGCCTCAAGGCCGAGGTCGCAATGGAGCGGGCGGCAGCCTGACCGCTTTCTCCTCAAGGATGTTCGTAGCCCGGATGGAGCGAAGCGAAATCCGGGTGAGTCTGTCCACTCGATGAGAACCCCGGATTGCGCGGAGCCTGTCATCGGGCGCGCGTTCGCGCGACCCTTTGGCTCCATCCGGGCTGCGCATTCTTCATCCGGCATCACATTCTTCGTCAGCCCGGGCTTGTCCCGGGCATCGACGTCTTTACAATCTGCCACAGCAAAACGCGGATGGCAGGGGAATGCCCGGCCATGACGAGGGACGGAAGCAACACACACCATGCTTAAGGAAGCCGCTACCTACGACGAGCTCTATCGCAACTTCCGCTGGGACGTTCCCGCGCGCTTCAACATGGCGACCGCGTGCTGCGACCGCCATGCCGACGGCACCGGGCGGCTCGCGCTGGTCTATGTCGACGAGGATGGCGGCACCACGCGCACCTCGTTTGACGAGGTGGCGGACGCCTCGCGCCGCTTCGCCAATGTGCTGACCGCCGACGGCCTGGTGCGCGGCGACCGCGTCGCGGTGTTCCTGTCGCAATCGCTCGAACTGCCGGTCGCGCATCTCGCGGCGTTTCGCGCCGCGATGATCTCAATCCCGCTGTTTGCGCTGTTCGGCGAGGACGCGCTCGAATTCCGCCTGTCGAACTCCGCGGCCAAGGCCGTGATCACCGATGAAGCAGGTTGGGAGAAGATCGCGAAAATCCGCGATCGCCTGCCCGAGTTGAAGAGCGTCTATATCGTCGGCGAAAAGACGCCGGCGGGGACGAAACCGTTCTGGAGCGCGATCAAGTCGGCGTCGCCTGAATTTGGGACCGTCGACACCTCGGCCGACGATCCCGCGCTGATCATCTACACCTCAGGCACCACGGGCAATCCGAAGGGCGCGCTGCATGCGCATCGCGTCGTGCTCGGCCATCTGCCCAATGTCGAGATGTGCCACAACTTCCTGCCACGGCCCGGCGACCTGATGTGGACGCCGGCCGACTGGGCCTGGATCGGCGGCCTGATCAACGGCCTGTTCGCGTTCTGGTACCACGGCATCCCGATGGTCGGGCACCGCGCCCGCAAGTTCGAGCCGCAGGCGGCGATGCAGATGATGGCCGAGCTCGGCATCCGCAACGTGTTCCTGCCGCCGACCGCGCTGAAGCTGATGCGGCAAGCCGATGTGAAGAACTCCGGCGTCAGGCTGCGCAGCATCTTCACCGGCGGCGAGTCGCTCGGTGGCGAATTGCTCGGCTGGGTGCGCGACACCTTCGGCATCGATGCCCATGAGGTGTTCGGGCAGACCGAATGCAATCTCGTGATCGGCAGCAATTCCAACCTGTTTCCGATCCGTCCGGGCTCGATGGGCCGCGCCACGCCCGGCTTCGACGTCCGCATCGTCAACGAGAAGGGCGAGGAGCTGCCGCGGGGCCAGCGCGGCATCATCGGCGTGCGCCAGCCGTGCCCCTGCACCATGATCGAGTACTGGCGCAATCCGGAGGCGACCGCGAAGAAATATGCCGGCGAATTCCTGCTGACCGGCGATCTCGGCGTGCAGGATGAGGACGGCTATTTCTGGTATGTCAGCCGCGAGGACGACGTCATCACCACGGCCGGCTATCGTGTCGGCCCGTCCGAGATCGAGCACACGCTGATGAAGCATCCGGCGGTCGCGATGTCGGCGGTGGTCGGCATCCCCGATCCGATCCGCACCGAATCGATCAAGGCCTGGATCGTGCTGCGGCCGGGCTACGCGCCGGGCGATGCCCTGGCGCGCGAGATCCAGGAATTCGTCAAGGTCCAGCTCGCCGCCCACGAATATCCGCGCTTCGTGCAGTTCGCCGGCAGCCTGCCGATGACGGCGACGGGCAAGGTGCTGCGGCGCGAGTTGAGGGCGCTGGGGTAGTTTTCTCCGTCGTCGTCCCGGCGAAAGCCGGGACCCATAACCACAAATGCGTGTGTTGCGCGACGATGTGGCCCCCGCGAGTTCTAGCCGCTTAGAGCGGTGGTAATGGGTCCCGGCCTTCGCCGGGACGACGGCGGAGTATGGGATGGCTGTATCGCCATCCTCACGACGGCATCGGGATTCCCAATTCCTTCAGCGCGGCCATCATGCGCGCTGGCGGCTGCATCGGGATCACCATGGCCTTGCCGGTCTCCACGAGGCTCTTCAGGCTGGAGAGGATCGCCGGCCAGCCGGTGCGGCCGCCCGAAAGGATGTCGTCGCTGATCGGACGGTCATGCGATTGCAGCAGCG
Source organism: Bradyrhizobium ferriligni (assembly GCF_056837965.1). Lineage (NCBI taxonomy): Bacteria > Pseudomonadati > Pseudomonadota > Alphaproteobacteria > Hyphomicrobiales > Nitrobacteraceae > Bradyrhizobium > Bradyrhizobium ferriligni. The sequence continues at coordinate 30,845 of NZ_JBXEJO010000077.1, read as the reverse complement.
TCAGCTTCACGCCGTCGCCGGCTGGCTCGATCTCCCATGTGACGAGCGTCGGTCCGAGCTTTTCGACCAGCTGCGGCCAGTTGACGTTGAAGGTCACGGTCAGACGCTTTAGGGGATCGCACTCGATCACCTCGCCGGAGATGTGCAGCGCGCCGTCCGGCGTCCGCACGATGTAGGCGCCGCCGATCCGCAGATCGACCTCGACCGCGTTGCCGGAGAAATACTGCCGGCTGAGTTCGGCGGTCGTCAAAGCCTGCCACACCTTCTCGGGCGTGGCGGCGATGTAGATCGCGTAGACGATCGCCGGTTTGAATTTCTCGATGTTCATGTCTGTACGCACCCGTCGATAGATTTTCATTGTCATTCGAAGCCGTCGATCCCGAGCGCGGCCGGCGGGATCGTGACCGCCTTGCCGGTCTCGAGCAGGCTCTTGAGCCCCGACAGGATCGCCGGCCAGCCCTTGGAAATGCCGTCGAGCAGCTTGCTGCCCGCGCCGAAGCCCTCATGGGTCACGGTCAGCTTCACGATCTTGCCATGGGCTTCGAGCGTGAAGACCACCTTGGTTGCCGGCTCCTTGCGCATGTCCTCGTCGAGCACGTGCTTGAAGGTGTAGGCGAGGCGTCGCGGTCGGTCGGCCTCGAGGATCTCACCGGTGTCGGTGGTCTTGCCGCCCATCACCAGCGCGAGCGGCGAGCCGACCTTCCAGTCCGATTGCAGCTCGGTGTCGAACCAGTATTGCCGCGTGAACGCGCTCTTGGTCAGCGCGTCCCACAGTTTGTCCGGCGTGGTCTCGATGTAGGTGACGTAGGCGAATTCGGGCTTAGGCATGGTAGGCCTCCCTGGCGCCGCTGGTGAGCAGGTCGGCCGGCAGCTCGCGCCCGGTCTCGAGGAAGCTCTTCAGGCTTGCGATCACCATCGGCCAGCCGCCGGAGATGTCGCGCAGCGTCTTCGGACCCAGATTATCATGCGTCACGGTCAGCTTGACCACTCCGCCGTGGGGTTCGATGTCGAAGGTCACGCGCGAGACCTGTTCGCGCTCGACGCCTTCCTTCACCACATCCCAGCTGTAGGCGAGCTTGTTCGGTCGATCTGCGATCAGCACCTCGCCCTGCACGCTGCGGCGGTCGTCCTTGGTGAGGTGGTAGGGGGAGCCGATCTTCCAGTCGGAGCTGACGCGATAGCCGAACCAGAAGCGTTCGGTGAAGTCGCTCGATGTCAGCGCATGCCACAGTTTGTCGGCGGTGGTCTCGATATAGGTGACGTAGACGTAGTCCGGTTTACTCATCACGCTTCTCCAATTGTCTTTTCAACTCGCTCAGCGCGGCGAGTTTCCCGCGCTCGAACTTCCTGATCCACCGCTCGCCGATCTGATGGATCGGAACCGGGTTGAGATAGTGCAGCTTCTCGCGGCCAAGCTTGATCGTGGTGACGAGGTTGGCCTCCTCGAGAATCACAAGGTGCTTGGTGACGGCCTGACGCGTCATGTCGAGGCCGTCGCAGAGCTCACCGAGCGTCTGCCCGTTCTGATCGCGAAGCCGGTCAAGCAGCGTTCGCCGTGAGGCATCCGCGAGGGCTTTGAAGACTTCATCCATGGGTCGGATAATAGGCAACCAAATGGTTGCATGTCAAGAGCGTGTGTTTTGGCATCGGCAGCACCGTGCTAGCCTCGCCGGCAGCCAACGCAGATTGGTGTGGAACATTGGGTGGTGCGCATGGGCGGTCGCGTTACGGCAGTTTGCTGCACGTTGGTTCTTGTCCTGCTCGCGAATGGTGCGAGTGCCCAGCAGAAGATCGGCGATCCGCCCGAAGCCTCCAACATGAGGCTGGTTGGAACCAACGATTTGCAGGCGCGCAGCGCCTATCAGCCGACCATTCATCATCAGGGCGACAGATGGATCGCCTATATCGGTCATCACGGCGGCACCGACGACATTCCCGATCCCGTCAACCCGATGACCGGCAAGGCCGAGCCGAACGGCACCTCGATCGTCGACGTCACCGATCCCGCGCATCCGAAATATCTGCGGCACATTCCCGGACAGGAAGGCAAGTATGAATCCGGCGGCGCGCAGATGGTGCGGATCTGCGACGGCAAGGATCTGCCGAGGGGCGATCGCAACGCGGTTTACATGCTCCGCACCTTCGGCAGCGAGGCGCACGAGATCTGGAACGTCGCCGATCCCGCCAATCCGGTGCTCGTCACCCGGATCGGCGGCCTGAAGGACACGCACAAGAGTTTTTGGGAATGCGGCACCGGCATCGCCTTCCTGGTGTCGGGCGCGCCGGACTGGCGCACGCGGCGCATGACGCAGGTCTATGATCTCTCCGATCCCGCGCATCCCGTGAAGATCAGGGACTTCGGCCTGCCCGGGCAGGAGCCGGGCGCGACCGGCGCGGTGCCGACCGAACTGCACGGGCCGATCTCGACCGGGCCAACGGGCAATCGCGTCTATTTCGGCTACGGCACCAACAAGGGCGGCTTCCTGCAGATCGTCGACCGCGACAAGCTGTTGAACGGACCGAAGGAGCCGACGCCGGACAATCTGAAATACCCGGAGATCGCGCGGATGCCGCTGTCGGCGATGAACGGCGCGCACACGGTGTTTCCGATGCCCGGTATGCCGATCGCCGAATTCGCCCGAGACAAGGACGGCAAGACCCGCGACATCGTGATGATCGTCGACGAGGCGATCCAGAACGAGTGCGGCGAGGCGCGGCAGATGGTGTGGTTCGCCGACGTCACCACCGAAGCACGGCCGATGCTGATCTCGAGCTACACGGTGCCCGAGGCCTCCGGCGCGTTCTGCGCGCGCGGCGGCCGGTTCGGCTCGCATTCGTCGAACGAGAGCATGGCGCCGGTCTACTACAAGAAGCTGGCCTTCATCGCCTTCTTCAACGCCGGCGTCCGCGCGCTCGACATCCGCGATCCCTATCATCCGAGGGAAGTCGGCTACTTCATCCCCTCCATCACGGCTGCGACCGACAAGCGCTGCGTCACCATCGACGGCAACGACCGCTGCAAGGTCGCGATCCAGACCAACAATGTCGAGACCGACGAGCGCGGCTACATCTATGCGGTCGACCGCGCCAACACCGGCCTCCACATCCTCGAACTGACCGGCGCGGCGCGCGCCATCGCCGGTCTGCCGTGAGCGCGCGATGAAACGCTCATGGCCGGTCATCGCGGCGATGTTCCTGGCACTCGGCGGGCTCTCCGCAGTTGCCGGCTACGAGATGGCGCCGGCGGGCGCAGCCGCGTGGCGTGAAATCGCCTGGCCGTTCCCGCGCGACGGCTGGCCTGCCGGCCGGGCTTTCCGATGCGGCGCGGCGGAGTGCGGTGACGTCGAGGTTTATCTCAGGCCGAAACTCGGCTTCTGCAATTGCGACAGCGGCGTCGCGGATGACGACGAGGTCGATCGCGTTGCCGACGTCGACATGATCAGCCCGCGCTTTGTGCCGCTGAAGGCGGGCGATGCCGTTGCTGTCGCCGACATGCCGGGGCGGCTTAGGGCGTATGACATTGATGGACATAGCACTGCCATCGGGATCGCCGTATCGCATCGCTGCGACCTGATGGCGGTCGCCGCGCAGGGCAGGGGAGATGCCGCAGGGGTGCAGCGGGCGACGTTGACGTTTCTGGAGTCGCGGGAGATCAGAGCATGGATGATTGCGGCAATGGAGGGACATTGAGGAGCCTGTCTCTCTCATGCGAAAATGGTGTCGTCACCCGCGAAAGCAGGTGACCCAGTATTCCAGAGACGCTGATGCTTAGCTGATGGGCCGCGGCGTACTGGATACCCCGCTTTCGCGGGGTATGACAGAGATGAGCAGGAGCCGCTTCCTCTTCGCCCGTCCTATGTGCATAATTCAGCTTCACCATCAGTGAGCTCCCCATGTCCCTGCAAGCTTATTTCGCCTTCGTCGCCGCCTGCATCGCGCTGGCGCTGCTGCCCGGTCCGATCGTCACGATGGTGATCGCCAACGGGCTGCGCTACGGCACGCGCGCCGCGCTCACCAACGTGCTGGGCGCGCAGGTCGGACTTGCGATCGTGATCGGCACCGTCGCGGTCGGGCTGACCTCGCTGATGGCGACGATGGGCTATTGGTTCGACTGGGTGCGCTTTGCCGGTGCCGCCTATCTGGTCTGGCTCGGCTTCAAGCTGATCCGCTCGCCGGTCGAGGGCGTCAGCACCGACGACACGCCGCCGCCGCCGCGCGGCGGCTTCTTCCTGCAGGGCTTTCTTGTGCTGCTCTCGAACCCGAAGGTGCTGGTGTTCTTCGGCGCCTTCATCCCGCAGTTCATGGATATGGACAAGCCGCACGTCCCGCAGGTGGCGCTGCTCGGCCTTACCTTCATGGCGACCGCCGTGCTGACCGACGCCGCCTACGCGTTGGCGGCCGGCCGGGCCCGCAAGTTCTTCTCCAAGGAGCGGACCCGGCTGATGTCGCGCATATCAGGCGGCTTCATGATCGGCGGCGGCATCTGGCTGGCGCTGACCCGGGCGCGCTGAAGCCGCCGGGCGATAGGCTCAAAATCGCCGCCGACAAGGCCACGATTCCCGGCGTCGGCAAACTTCGCGGACGTTTGCTCTAGCCCGGAGGCCGTCGGCCATGCTTTGATCCGCGACGAAAGCTAACCCATCGTCTGGGAGCAGGCCTTGACTACCGTGAATCGGCGTCTGGCAGCGGTTCTGGCGGCGGATGTCGCCGGCTACAGCCGGCTGATGGGAATCGACGAGGAAGGCACCTTGGCCAGGCTGAAGTCGGTCAGGCGGATGCTGCTCGATCCGACGCTGGCTGCGCATCGCGGCCGCGTTGTCAAAACGACCGGCGACGGAATACTCGTTGAATTCGCCAGCGCTGTCGATGCGGTGCGCAGTGCGGTCGAAGTTCAGCGTCGAATGGCCGATCAGATTGCTGCCGTAACAACGGAGCAGCGGCTCGAATTCCGAATCGGAATCCACATCGGCGACATCATTTTTGACGACAACGATATCTTTGGCGACGGCGTCAACATCGCAGCGCGGCTGGAGGGGATTGCCGAACCGGGTGGCGTTTGCATTTCCGACGACGCACAACGGCAAGTTCGCGGCAAGGTCGATGCGACCTTCGAGGACATGGGGCCGCAGCTTCTGAAGAATATTGCGGAGCCAATTCGTGCTTGGAGGCTTCGCGTTGGTGACGCCTGCGCAGCGGCCACGGTCGCGAAACCCGCCTTCACCCCTCCGGCCTCCCCGCCCGCGCTTGCCGAGAAGGCCTCCATCGCGGTGCTGCCGTTCCAGAATATGAGCGGCGATCCGGAGCAGGAATACTTTGCCGATGGCGTCGTCGAGGACATCATCACGGCGCTATCGCGTTTCAGATCGTTGTTCGTGATCGCGCGCAATTCAAGCTTCACCTACAAGGGAAAGCCCGTCGACATCAAGCAGGTCGGGCGCGAACTCGGTGTGCGATACGTGCTGGAGGGTTCGGTGCGCAAGTCGAGCGGCCGCGTTCGGATCACCGCGCAACTGATCGAGGCCGGCAGCGGTGCGCATCTCTGGGCAGACAGGTTCGACGGCGAACTGAAGGACGTGTTCGACCTGCAGGACCAGGTCACCGCAAATGTTGTCAGCGTGATAGCGCCAAAAATCCAGCAGAGCGAGATCGAACGAACCCGAACCAAGCCGACCGATCGTCTCGACAGCTACGATCTCTTTCTGAGAGGCATTGCGGCCTATGCAGACCGCTCCAAGTGGGGCGACGCCGAACTGGGCGAGTGGTTCAACAAGGCCTGCGCGCTTGATCCCAACTATGCGGCCGCTCAGGTCATGCTGGCCTATTCGTCACTGCTGAAGCAGACCACGCGCGGCACGCCCCCCGGCACGGAGGAGTTGGCAGAGGCGCTGCGGATCGCCGAGCTCGCCTGCGCGCTGGCCAGCGACGATCCGTTCGTGCTGGCGCGTGCGGCTCACATGTTTGCTTATCTCGGCCATGACTACGATCGCGCTGAGACGATGATCGAAGAGGCGATCTCGCTCAATTCGAACGATGCTGCGGCGTGGGGATATCGCGGCTGGATTTCGCTCATGTGCGTCCAGCCGGCACGCGCGATCGAAAGTTTTGAGCGTAGGCTGCAGCTCAGCCCGATCGAGCCCGGGCGGGCGTCGATGTGGAACGGAATCAGTTTCGCGCATTTCATGCTCGGTCAGTGTGAGCAGGGCCGCGCGGCGGCCGCCAAGGCGCTGGTGATCGGCGAAGACGCACACACGCTCAGCGCGTTGATCATGAACGAAGTCGGCTCGGGGCGCCTCGACGAGGCGCGCGTCATCGCCGGCCGCCTGCTCAAACTACGGCCCGATTTCCGCGCTTCCTACGCGCGGCAGAATTTTCCGACCAGGAGCGTCGAATGGGGCGACCGCATGGTCGCCGTGCTGTGTGAGGCCGGCATTCCGGCGTAGGAATTCCTCGATCTATGCATTCCAGACGCGACGTTGCCTCGAGGCCGCGAATGGGCGCTTGATCCTACGCCACGATCCGCTCGACGACGTCGCGCACCAGGCCCGTCAGCAGCTCGAGCTTGTATCCGGTCATCGGTAGCGGCCTGGCTCCCGAGATCGCCAGTTCGGCAGCCTGCGCGATGGTCGCCGCGTTAATCTGCTTGCCCTGCAGCGCCGCCGCGGACGCGGTCAGCCGCAGCGGGACCGGAGCGATGCCGCCGGCGGTGATGTGGACCTGCTGGAACGCGCCGCCTGATATCACCGCCCGCGCGCAGATCTCGACCAGCGGCCATTCCGCATGCGTCCGGCTGATGGCGCGCTTGTACAGCGCGCGCTCACCGGCCAGCGGGACGGGAAGCTCGATCCGCTCGATGCGTTCGCCCGGTGCAAGCAGATTGTCGGCCGCAGCATTGCTGCCGTCGCCGAGCAGGTCGGAGATCGACAAGCCGCTGCGCCGGTCGGTGACGATCTTCGCATCATAAGCGAGCAGCGCCATCGCCATCGTCGACGGATGCGGCGCCACGCATGGGCCAAGATCGAACGCGATGTGATAGAGATGGTTGCCGGATCGCGCCGGACAGTCGGCGCCGCCCTTCTTGAGACAGGCGATCTGCGGATTGCGGAAATACCAGCAGCGCGAGCGCTGCGCGAGGTTGCCGCCGAGCGTCGCCATGTGCCGGATCTGCGGCGTGGCGAGGCCCTGCGCGGCGGCGGCGACGCCGGGGTAAGCCTCGGCGAGCCGCGGATCGGATGCGATCGCAGCGATCGTGGTCAGGGCGCCGATGCGGGCCGAGCCGTCCGCATTCCACGCAATGCCGATCGTGTCGGGACTGGCGGCGAGATCGATGATCGAGCCGCACGACAGGCCGCTGCGGCGGCGCTCCGACAGGTCGGTGCCGGCGGCGCGAAATTCGGGTGCGGATATGACGTCTGCAGTCGCGACACTCATGCGGCATCCCTCCCTTTCAGCGCGGCGACGATGCGATCGGGCCGGATCGGAATCTCGGTGAGGCGGACGCCGATCGCGTTATGGATCGCGTTGGCGACGGCGGCCGAGGTCGGCACCGTCGACGCCTCGCCGATCCCGACGCTGTTGCCGAGCACATGGTCGAAGCCGGCTTCGTCGAAATGGACGTCGATCTCCGGCGTGTCGGCGATCCCCGGGATGCGGTAGTCCTCCATCCCCGCGGTCAGGACGTCGCCGCTCGTCGGATCAAGCTCGCGCGCCTCGTAGAGCGCGTAGCCGAGGCCCTGGATCACCGCGCCGCAAGCCTGGCTGCGCGCCAGCGCGGGGGAAGCGATCCTGCCGACCGCGATGCCGGTATGCACGTTGAGCACGCGGACATGGCCGAGCCAGGTGTCGACCTCGACCTCGATTACCTGCACCGAGCTCGGCACGCCGGCGCCGACCGCGATGTTCGAGAAGCGGCGCATCATCCAGCCGAACACCATGCCCATCAGGCCGACTTCGCGCAGCGGCGAGCGGATGCCGGGCGCGGTGTTCTTGCCGTCCTCGCCGCGCGTCTCCACGACAGCGATGTCGGGCGAGCGTGCGATCAGCTCGCGCCAGGGCGCGTTCGAGCCGGGCGCCGGCTTTCGCGTGGCCTGTTCGAGCATCGCGGCCTTCAGCTTCCGAACCGCCTGCAATGTCGGCGGCATCACCGAGGCGGTGACGCGGCTGCCGCCGGAGCCGGGGCCTTCGGGCAGCGACGAATCGCCGATCCGCACCTCGATCTCACCGGGTTCGAGATCGAACTCGCGCGCGATCGCGTCGGCAAGCACGCTGCGGGTGCCGGTGCCGATGTCCTGCGTCGCGGTGCTGGCGACGATGCGGCCGCCCTTGACCGCGACCTCGACCTTCACCTTGGGCTGCCACAGATAGAGCCAGTAGCCCGTCGCGACCCCGATGCCGCGGCGATAGCGCCCGTTCTGCGCCGGTTTGCGGTTGCGCCAGATCTCGAGCCCTGATGCCCAATCGTAGAGCCGCTGCCGGTTGGGATCGGGATCCCAGCGCTTGCGCAAGGCGATCGGATCGACGTTGAGCCGCAGCGCGGCCTCGTCGATCGATTGCTCCACGGCGAATGCCATCGGCGGACCGCCGGGGCCGCGGAAGGCGGCGCCGGGCGGCAGATTGCTGATGACGTCGAAATCCGAAAGATCCTTCGCCTCGGCCGGGTAGATCAGCCGCGCCAGGCCCGCGATGGTCGAGTTGGTCGCGGCCCCGGTATCGGCATGCGCGGTGACCGAGAGCGCCCTCAGGCCACCCTGGTCGGAAGGCAGCAGCGCGACCTTCAACTCCGCAGCCGGCCGATAGCCGGCGACCGAGAGTTCTTCCTGGCGATCATAGGCGACCCGCACCGGCGCTTTCGCCGCGCGGGCAAGCTCGATCGCGGCGATCGCCTCGGTCCCCAGGCTCGCCTTCGACCCGAAGCCGCCGCCGACGTGCTCGGCGATCACGCGGACCTTGTCGTGATCGAGCTTGTAGCGCTTTGCGATCTGCTCCTTCAGGTGAAACACCTGCTGGGTTGAGGCGTGCAGGGTCAGCCGGTCACCGTCGAAGCGCGCCACCGCGGCGTGGGGCTCGAGACACGCATGCTGTTGCGTGGCGGTGCGGAAAGTGGTCTCGACGAGCAGCTTGTTGTTCGCCTGCCGCGCCTCATCCACCCAGTTGCGGGCCTTTTTGGCGCGGGTCGAGAACACAGCGGTCGGCCCGCGGATGTTCTGCTTCCAGGGCGCCGGCCCGCCGGCCGCCTCCGAGACGTTGCCGGCCCGCTTGCGGCTTGCCTTGTCGAACACCACGGGTGCGTCGTCCTTGCGTCCGGCGTCGAGCCCGACCACGGCGGGCAGGCGTTCGCTGATCAACCTGATCGCGGCCAGCGCGGCAAGCGCGCTCTTACGGTCCTTTGCGGCGACCGCCGCAATCGGCTCGCCGACATAGCGCACGATCCGGTCGTCGCCGAGCAGCGACACCGCGGTAATGCCGGCAAGCGCGCGCGCCGGCGCGAGATCGAGCGTGGTGATGCGCGCATGCGCCTCGCGCGAGCGCAGGATCAGGCCTTCGAGCTGGCCGTCATGATGGATATCGACGGTGTATTTCGCCGCGCCCGTCACCTTGTCGCGCGCCTCGATGCGGGGTGCCGTGACATGATCGCCGTCGAAGCGGCCGGCGCAGGCATCCGCCACCGCACGGAAAATCCCGTCATAGGCGCCGCAGCGGCAGAGATGGCCCGACAGCGCCGCGCCGATCTCCTCGCGCGACGGCACCGCCGTTCCTCTGGTGGCGCGCCAGCGGTCGCAGAACGCGGTCGCTTCCACGATGAAGCCGGGCGTGCAGAAGCCGCATTGCAAGGCGTCATGCGCCATGAACGCCTTCTGCACCGGATGCAGCCCGGACGCGCCGATGGCTTCCACCGTCGTCACCGATTTGCCGGCGGCGGCGTGCGCCGGCATCAGGCAGCTTGCGACCGGCGCGCCGTCGACCAGCACGGTGCAGGCGCCGCAGACGCCGGCGCCGCAGACGAGCTTGGTGCCGGTGAGCTTGAGCTGGTCGCGCACGATGTCGATCAAGAGCGCATCGGGATCATCGGGCAGGGATTCGACGCGGCCATTGACGGTCGTCGTGGTCATGGATGTCCTCCGCTTGTCCTGCGTGTCGGCCTTTTGGGGATCGCCGCCTTCTTGACGGGCGGTTTCTGCGATTTCGGCATGAGTTTCGGTAGCGCGCCGGCGCAGAGCGTCCGCACCATGATCGCCATGTCCTTCAGGAACGCCTCCGACGGCTGCATCGCCGGATACTGCGACTTCGCTGCGTACATCGCCATTTCGACCAGCCGCGCGAATTCGGTCGGCGAGAGGTCCTGCGGCAGCACGAGCTGCTGCTTGTGCACGATCCGCGAGATCGTCGCGACCATGCGTTCCGCATAGCGCGCGGCGTAGGTCTGGTAGAGGTCGCGCGCGTGCACGAGGTGCTCGGAATACAATTCCTCGAGATGCGGCGAGCCGTCCAGCGAGGCGATCATGGTCGACATCCGCGCGGTCATGCCCGCGGCAAGGATGTCGCCGAGATCGCCGCCCGCCGTCTCCGCCGCGGCAACGGCGGTCTCCTCGGCCGCGATCGCGGATTCATGCACGCGCTCGATCACGGCGCGGAACAGCGCTTCCTTGGATTCGAAATGGTGATAGAGCGCCTGCCGCGTCAGGCCGGCCGCCTCGGCGACCTGCTCGATCGAGGAGCGGCGAAAGCCGTGCCGGCGGAACACCAGCATGGTGGCATCGAGAATGCGGGTTTTCGGTCCCATTTGACGATTTTGACAAATATAGAAGAACTGTCAAATCGCGATTTGGTGAGGAGGCGATGCGGGAGCTTGATCACCATTCCGCGAGGCCGCCGCGCAGCCCGCGCCGGTGTGAACCGCCTTGCGAATGGTCGCGTCGAAGAAACGTGGAGCTCCAAAGGCGAGCCTTCTCGTCCGGATCTTGCGAGGATACCGACATGACCCAGGTCTTTTTCCATTGCTCGACCACGCACGGGGTGTTGATGGATCGCCGCGGCACCTCGGTGACCAGCCTCTCGGAGGCCTGCGAGGCGGCGACGTGCATGATGCGATCGCTGCTCGCAACGGTCAGCCTGGAAGACTGGCGCGACTGGGTCGTGCATGTCAGCGACGAGTCCGGCGAGGAGATCGTGATCCTGTCCTTCGCATCCGTCCTCGGCAAACCGCACTGAGGGCGCCATGCTGTCATCGCACGTATCATTGCTCCTTCTGCGCGACGGCTTGAACGCGATCGCGACGGGCTTGCAGAATCTGATTGCGCGAATTCGCGATCCCTACCGGCCCGAGCTGCACTACATGCGCGGACCGGGCCCCAAATGGCATGCCAAGCATGCCGTGCGAGCCGTGGCGGCCGGTTGAACGCGGCCCTGTTCAGCTCTCGCTTTTCGCAGGGCGATGCATCTCGCGCCGCCACGCCGCTGGGCTGACGCCGACCACGGCGGAAAACACCCGCGTGAAGTGGCTTTGATTGGCGAAGCCGGCCGAAATCGCGATCTCGGACAGCGACAGGTCGCGCGCCGCCATCAGCTGCTTGGCCACCTTCAGGCGCTGCTGAAGCAGCCATTGGTGCGGCGGCAGGCCGGTGGAGATGCGGAAGGCGCGCGAAAAATGGCCGACCGACAGATCGAGCTCGGCCGCGATCTGCTTCAGCGAAATCTTCCCGCTGAGGTCAGACTCGAGCTTTTCGCAGGCGCGGTTGATCTGCCAGGCGGCGAGGCCGCCGCGGGTCGGTCCGGTCGGGTGTTGTATTCCGCCATAGGTCCGGGTGACGTGCGCGGTCAGCGCCAGCATCGTGTGATCGATGAACAGCTGGTTGGTCTCGTCCGGCCGGCGCAATCCCTCGCGCAGCAGCGCCCCGACATGACGAATGACGCCGTCGTCGTGACCGGCGCCGATTTCGCAGGCCAGTTCGCCGATGCGCGGCGAGCCGGTTTGTTCGGCGAAATCAGTGAGCGCCGAGCGCGGCAGATAGAAGAACAGCGAGTGGAACGGCTTGTCGATCACGTAGCGCGGATCGCGTTTGAGATCGTAGAGATAGGTCGCGCCCGCCGGGATATCCCGCTTCATGAGGCACTTGCCGCCCTCCCACAATTCGCAGTCCGGATAATCGTGCAGCTTCAGGCTGACCAGAAAGGCATCCTCGGCGGTGAGCGATCCGGACAGCCCGGGCACCGGGTTGTCGTCCCGGGTTTCGGTGACCGCGAGTTCGGCGCTGCGCAGCGTGCGCGTAATCAGCGCCGGCGGCGTGTCCTTCAGGCGTAGGAATTGCCCGAGCCGCTGCCCGTAGGCGCCCGCCTGTGTCATCTGCGTTGAGTCCATCATTGATGTGCAACCGGGCAGGGACCTGTCAGCCATCCTGCGAAGCCGTCACTCATTATCCGGGATTGCTGCTGCGCAGTCCAGTTTGCTCACGCAATCATGAACGACCTGCCGGCCGATCGCGGCCAAGCGATTCCAGAGCGATTTCAATTGCCTTGGTTCGATCGGCCGTACCCGACGCAGAAATGTCGCAGCGCTGCGCTTGGCGCAGAATTGAGCAAAGCATAGCCGTTTCAGGAAAGACAGCTGAACTGTACGGCGCTTAGGTCCGGCGGGCAGTTCCGCGCCTCACCGGTCCCACAGACCGGCCCGCAAGGAGGGAGCGCATGAGCCTTCAAACGCGAGCACGGGTGATGAGTAAGCCGATCCTGCACGATCCTTTGCGGGATTCGTCCGCCGCATCCGAAGCGCGGCCGGCCGAGGCACCGACCGGCCCGCGCTGCCCGGCTGGCCAGGAGATGGCCCGCGTGCTCAAGACGCAGCCGCTTCGCATGGCGGCCGACCCGTCGAGCGGCGCGATCGCCTATTGGAAGCATGACGCCCTGCACGACGTGGTCAGGCCGATGGTCGACCATGTCGTCATGAGCTATCCCGCCGGCTCGCAGCGGCTGGAGCGCCGCACCGGCAGGGTAGCTTCGATCGGAACGGCGCGGTCCGGGGTCGTGACGATCATTCCGGCCGGCTCGAGTTCGCGCTGGGATATTCACCAGTCGGTGCATGTCGTTCAGCTCTATCTTCCGCATGCGACGCTGACGCGCGTGGCCGGCGAAGCCGACACCGCGGCTCCCGGCGATCTGCTGGAGCGCACCGGGCACCCCGATCCGATTACATCGCGGTTGCTGCTGAGCGCCGCTGATGCGCTTGAGGGCAGCGCCGCGCTGGATGCGCTATTCCGGCAGCAACTGACGGATCTCTTGGCCACGCGCCTGCTGTCGGCGCATGCCGGCGTGCCTGCCACCGTGCAGGCGACCGTGGGTGGTCTTGCGCCGACAGCGCTGCGCCGCGCCATCGAGCGGCTGCGCTCGGACAGCGATGCGGACGTCTCGCTCGGGGCGCTGGCGGCGGAGGCCGGCCTGTCGCGCTTTCACTTCTGCCGCGCCTTCAAGGAAAGCACCGGGCTCTCGCCGCATGCCTGGCTGCGCCAGCACCGGCTCGAGCAGGCCATGAACATGCTGCGGGACACCGAGGCATCCGTGGTCTCGATCGCGGCGGCGCTCGGCTACAGTTCGCAAACCGCGTTCGCGGCCGCGTTCAGGAAGCTGACCGGCGAAACCCCGAGCGATTGGCGGCGCCGCCTGCGGTAGGGCGTTTTCGAGCGCAGAACCGAAAATGCTCTAGTGTGCTGAATGCGAAGTTCGTGCGATTTCGCGGCAGCCACTTTCACGAACTTCGCATTCATAAAGCACACTAGAATCATAAGTTTGCTAGCGTCCTTATCGAATCCGAAGTTCGCTCCGAAGGTGCGGCAAATGATGCGAACTTCGGATTCGGGACACTAGCCGCAATCGCTCTTCAGGTCGGGCAATCGCTCTGGGGCACTCATGCGGCCAATTCGCTAGATCACCGTGGCGCCCATGCCAACAACGGAGACAAGCGATGGCCTGGAAGGATTTCGGTAGCTCCCTTGCAGTCACGCGGCGACGCCGGGTTCTCGCGACTGCACTGATGTACGGACTTACGCTCACCGTCCGCTTCACGTCGGCAACCGGCGAGGATGCCGATGCGCCGGCGCAGGCCGTTCAGGGCGCCGATACCATGACGTCGGTGATGATCAGCGACGCCGCCCAGGCGCTGTACCGGGACTGGCTCCCGGGGGCCGCGCTGCCGATCGGCCTTCAGCATGGATCGCTGTCGGGCGCGAGAGGCTGCCGCGCAGCGTGCATGCCTGGGGCGCGCACGCCGTTCCTGTCGACCTGCGCCGCCCGGCAATAGGCGCGCGCCTTCTCACCTCTTCGCGTCGCCGATCGCGACAGGCTTCGCCGCACGCGGCGGCAACGCGCGGACATCAGAGACTGTCAACCCAGAGGAGATACCCATGCGAATTGTCATCATTGGCGCCGGCTTTGCCGGCATGTACGCCGCGCTCTCCGCAGCCCGCCTGCGCGACATCAAGGGCGTCTCGCCCGAGGAGCTCGAGATCGCGCTGGTCGCGCCGGAGCCGACCCTTGTGGTGCGCCCGCGGCTCTACGAGCCGAAGCCGGAGACGCTGACTGCGCCGCTGCTCGACGTCTTCAACGCGATCGACGTCGTCTATGTGCAGGGCAGCGCCGAAGCCGTCGATACCAAGGCCCGCACCGTGCAGATCGTCACCGCCAAGGACGCGCGCAAGACGCTGCCTTACGATCGCCTTGTGGTGGCGACCGGCAGCCGGCTGTTCCGTCCGAACGTACCGGGCCTCGCCGAACACGGCTTCAGCGTCGACAACCTTGCGGACGCGATCGCGCTCGACCGCCATCTGCATGGCCTCGCCAGGCAGCCGGCATCAGCGGCCCGGGACACCGTCGTCGTCGCCGGCGGCGGCTTCACCGGCATCGAGGCCGCGACCGAGATGCCGGCGCGGCTGCGCGAGATCCTCGGCGAGGACGCCAGGCCGCGCGTCGTCATCGTCGATCGCAATGCCGCGATCGCGCCCGACATGGGCGAGGGCCCGCGTCCGATCATCGAGGACGCGATGCGCAAGCTCGGCGTCGAGGGCCGCTTCGGCGCCGGCGTCGCCGAGGTCAGCAAGTCCGGCGTCACGCTGTCCAGCGGCGAGCACATCGAGGCTGGGACCGTGGTCTGGGCGGCGGGCATTCGCGCCGCGCCGCTGACCATGCAGATCCCGGCGGAACGCGACAATTTCGGCCGGCTGCTGGTCGACCGCGATCTGCGCGTGCCGTCGGTGGCGGGTGTGTTCGCCACCGGCGATGCGGCGCGCGCCGCTTGCGACGATGTCGGCAATTACGCGCTGATGTCGTGCCAGCACGCGACGCGGATGGGCGCGTTTGCCGGCAACAACGCCGCGGCCGAGCTGCTCGGTGTCCCGACCAAGCCGTATCACCAGAAGGCTTATGTCACCTGCCTCGACCTCGGCGAGGCCGGTGCGCTGTTCACCCGCGGCTGGGAGCGCAAGGTCGAGATGGTCGGCGACGTCGCCAAGAAGACCAAGCGGGAGATCAACACCGTCTGGATCTATCCGCCGCGCGCCGAACGTGCCGCGGCGCTCGCATCCGCCGATCCGGAGCACGTCACCGAAGTCTGACGCTGAGCTCGGCGAGAGCACCGCAACTGCGATCATCGCTTCCGCGCACGGCGTCGTTCGATCGCTGTGCGCGGAACTGACTCGAAGTATCGCGGAGCGAAACGCAGTTTAGAATCATCCTTAGAAGCGCTCGAGAAATCTGAGGCGCATTGACGCAGTTTCGCTGCGTTCACGTTGCGAGCTCGCAACACCATCGGCGATAAGCCCGACACTGGACGTGTTCTAATCACCGATCAGCTGCGTACGTCTTTCATCGTGTTAGTGACGGCGAGGATGAAGGCGATGTGAGTTGACGGGGGTCGGATGTTTCGTCGCACTGCGTTGGCGGCCGGGTACATGGCCGGCAGCGGTTTGTTCGTGCTGAGTGTGGTGATGCCGCGTGAAAGCGTTGCGCAGTCGGCGCTGCCGCCGGTGACGGTCGAGGCGCCGAAACAACAGCAGCAGGCGCGGCGAACGCAGCCGGCGCGACGCGCGGCGCGTCCTGCGCGCACGACGCCGCGATCGATCGCGAACCGGGCGCCCGCGCAAGCGCAGAACGTTCCATCACCGGGGGCGGGTGGCGGCGGCGAGCGCGGCAACGGGCCGGTCACCGGCTATCTCGCCAGCCAGAGCGTCACCGCAACCAAGACCGACACCCCGGTGCTCACGACGCCGCAGTCGATCTCGATCGTCACCCAGGATCAGATCCAGGCACAGGGTGCACAGAACATCACCGAAGCGCTGCGCTACACGCCCGGCGTGACGATCGAGAGTTTTGGCGCCAACGCGTTCTTCGACGAGTTCAAGCTGCGGGGCTTCACCGCGCCGCGTTATCTCGACGGGCTGCGGCTGCCGACCGACACCACGACCTTCGCGGTCCCGCGCATCGAGACCTACGGTCTCGAGCGCATCGAAGTCCTGAAGGGGCCGTCATCCGGCCTCTATGGACAATCCGATCCGGGCGGCCTGTTGAACCTGGTCAGCAAGCGGCCCACCGAGACGCCGCATTACGAGATCGAGGGGTCGTTCGGCTCGTTCGACCGCTTCCAGGGCGCCTTCGATATCGGCGGTCCCGCCGACAAGGACGGCCGGTTCCTTTACCGCATCGTCGGCCTTGGCCGCGACAGCAACAGCCAGACCGACTTCGTTCAGGACAACAAGCTGTTCATCGCGCCGAGCTTCACCTGGCGCCCGACCTACGACACCAGCTTCACCGTGCTCTCGCAGTACCAGAAGGTCGACAACAAGGGTTACCAGCAATACGTCCCGGGACAGGTGTCCTTCCTGCCCAACCCCAACGGACATATTCCCTACAGTCGTTACCTCGGCGAGCCCGGGCTGGACGGCTATCATCTCGAGCAGTTCGCGGTCGGCTATGCGTTCGAGCATCGCTTCGACAACATCTTCCAGTTCCGGCAAAACCTCCGCTACACCCAGGTCAGCAACGACCTCGCCTCGGTGCGGACCGAGGGCATGGTGACGGATCGTCTGGTCGCGCGCACTTACAACTACGTCAAGGCCAATGCCGCCAATGTCGCGCTCGACAATCAGCTGCAGGCGGATTTCGCGACCGGCCCGCTGGTCCACAAGGTGCTGGCCGGCGTCGACTACTTCGATCTATGGGCGAACACGGACTATCGCACGACGCCGATCGCGCCGATCGATGCCTATAGTCCGGTCTACGGCACCGCCGTTCCGTCAGCCAGCTCGCTGGCGCCGTTCATTCTGCGCGACGACAGGCAGTCGCAGCTCGGCGCCTATCTGCAGGATCAGATCAAGCTCGATCGCTGGACGTTGACCATGAGCGGCCGCCAGGACTGGGTCAGCTCCGGCTTCACCAGCATGGCGTTCTATCCGCCGGCCGGCCATTATTCGCGCGAGGACTCGGCGCAAACCGGGCGCATCGGCCTGGGCTACCTGTTCGATATCGGCCTGGCGCCCTATGTCAGCTACGGGACCTCGTTCACGCCGAACCTCGGCGCCGACAGCGCCGGCCGGTCGTTCAGGCCGACGACAGGCGAGGGCGCCGAGGTCGGTGTCAAGTTCAAGCCGAACGGCTCGAACTTCATGGTGACGGCGGCGGCGTTCGATATCCGTCAGCAGGACGTGCTGACCGCCGATCCCATCAATCCGCTCTTCAACGTGCAGACCGATGCCGTGCGCGTCCGCGGCCTCGAGCTCGAGCTGAAGGGCAATCTGACGCGCGAGCTCGAGATCACGGCGGGATACACCCACCTCGATCCGCGGGTGACGACGAGCATCGCCGGCTATGCCGGCAAGTACATGATGAACACGGCGCAGGACCAGGGCGCGGTCTGGGGCAAGTATACCTGGTATGACGGCGCACTCGCGGGCCTTGGGCTCGGTCTCGGTGTGCGCTATGTCGGCGAGACCTACGGCGACAACTTCAATACCTTTGTCATTCCCTCCTATGCCTTGCTCGATGCGTCGGTCAGCTACGACTTCGCCTATCTGCGGCCGGACCTGAAGGGATGGAAGGCACAGGTCAACGTGACCAATCTGACCGACCACTTCTACGTTGCATCCTGCCTGACCGGGCTTCCCTATTGCGGCCTCGGCAATGGCCGCACGGTGCTGGGCACGATGAAGTACACCTGGAACTAAAGCATGATCCCGAAAGGTGCGAAGCGGTTTTCGGAAAGGATCAGGCTTCAACAAAAGCATGATCCGGAAAAGTGCGAAGCGGTTTTCCGAACAGATCATGCTTCAACAAAAGCATGATCCCGAAAAGTGCAAAGCGGGTTTTCGGAAAAGATCATGCTTCCAACAAGAGGCTAAAGCTCGATGGCGATCCAACCGGATCTCATCGCGCTTTAGGTAACGACATTGACTGCGACGACCAGATCCCTGCGGCGATGGGGCGCTGTCCATAAATGGACGAGCCTCATCTGCACGTTGTTCATGCTGCTGCTCTGCATCACCGGCCTGCCGCTGATCTTCCACGAGCAGATCGATGATCTCCTGCACAGCCAGGTCAAGCCGGCCGACGTGCCGTCGGGCACGCCGCCGGCCAATCTGGATCGTCTGCTCGGCAACGCGCTGGCGCAGGCGCCCGGAAAGGTGCCTCACTTCCTGATCTGGGATCGCGACGATCCGAGCGCGATGTTCGTCAGCGTCGGCCCGACCATCGATGCCGATCCGACCAACAACCTCTTGATCCGGATGGACACCCATACCGGCGCCTATCTCGATGCGCCCGATGTGACCGGCCGCTTCACCTACATCATGCTGAAGCTGCACACCGACATGTTCGCGGGGCTGCCCGGCAAGCTGTTCCTCGGACTGATGGGGATCCTGTTCTGCGTCGCGATCATCTCCGGGATCGTCGTCTATGCGCCGTCGATGCGGAAGCTGCGCTTCGGCGCCTACCGCGCGCGGCGGACCCGCGTCGTGCGCTGGCTCGACGTTCATAATCTCGCGGGCATCCTGCTCGTCGCCTGGACGCTGGTCGTCGGCTTCACCGGGGTGATCAACACCTGGGCCGACCTCGTGCTCAAGATGTGGCAGTTCGGCCAGCTCGCCGAAATGACCGCGCAGTACAAGGACCGGCCGGTGCCGTCGAAGCTGACCTCGCTGAATGCGGCGGTCGAAGTGGCCACCCATGCGGTGCCCGGCATGACGCCGAGCTTTGTCGCCTTCCCGGGAACCCTGTTCAGCAGCAAGAGTCACTATGCGGTGTTCCTGCACGGCGATACGCCGCTGACCTCGCGGCTGCTGAAGCCGGCGCTGATCGACGCGGAAACCGGCAAGCTGACCGACACAAGGGACATGCCCTGGTATGTGACGACCCTGTTCGTCTCGCAGCCGCTGCATTTCGGCGACTATGGCGGCATGCCGCTCAAGATCGTCTGGGCGCTGCTCGACATCCTGACCATCTTCATCCTCGTGACCGGCGTGTATCTGTGGATGCGCCGCCGCAAGGCCGGTGTGAGCCAGGAACGCGCGATCGCCAACGCCGCCTCCATCGACAACCCCGCATTATCGTCGTGACGTCAGCATGGTCTCGCATCGTTCATTGACCCAGATCTTCGGCGCCCCGCTCGTCATCGCGATCGTGAGCACGGTCGGATTGATCAGCGCGCTGGTCGGCGACGGCTGGTGGGATGCGGTCTCGTGGGCCGGGCTCGGCCTGCCTGTGCTGCTCTATCTGCTGTTCATCTGGCGGCGCCAGCCGAATTGATTGGGTTGACCTGATCGCGCCTCGAACCGGTCGTGCAATCAGCAAAGCTGGTCCAATCGGAATATGCCGATCCCTGCAGTGTCTCATCCGCGGAGATGCGCAAGAAATCCAACGGGCAATCGAACAAGCAGTCGCGGCCACGCAAGTGTCTGGCGTACGGCATCGCGCCGGCATTGTAAGATGACGGGTTTTCATTCCGGGAGCCCCGCCATGCGTAGCGGGTTGACCAATGCGTCCAGGTCGCCTTGTCGACGATACGGCAGCAGCCTGGCCCAGCGGGCAAGGCTGAAATTGGGGTGGCCCGCCAGCAAGTCGGTTGAGATCATGCGCGCGTCATCTTGCCGGCCGAGATTCCAGAGCGCCGCTATGAGTGTCGACTGCGCGGTCAGCCAGAGCGGCCGCTGCCTCAGTACGCGGGAGGCTATATCGTGCGCCGCCACGAAATCTTCGAGATGAAATCTTGCGCGCGCTTCGTCGACCATGGATTCGTTGCGCTCAATCGGACTGAGCCGTTGGGCGTGTTCCTCGTAGAGGACGGCTTTTCGGAAGTTGCCGGCATAGCCGTGGTACATGCCCGCCATGTGATGTGCGTCGGAGCTGCTGGGAGCGAGACTGATCGCCGTTTCTCCTGCTGCCACAGCCTCATCATGACGGCGTTGATAGGTGCGAACATAGCCGATCACCAGGTATGCTTCCCCGAAGCTAGGGTCGGCGGCGAGAGCCCGATCAGCGCAGCCCAGAGCGGCTTGATACGCTTCATTTTCATCCTTGATCCAACCGAAGCGCGCCTGGTCTGTCAGGGTAAGACCCAACAAGTAGAGCGCCGGCATAAACGAGGGATTGATCTCCAGCGCTTGTTCAAAAAGCTTCCGGGCCTGTGCATGGGTTTGCCTTGCGAAATTAACGTACAGGGCGCGTCCCTTTAAGACATACTCATAAGCCAGCGGACTTCCCGAGCGTTTTCTCCACACCCTTGCGCGTTCACCGACCGTCAACTGGACTTCGAGCGCTTCGACGATCTCTTGCGTAATTCGGTCCTGGAGATCGAACACGTCGTCCAGGTCTCCGTCAAAGCGATCCGCCCAGAGATGGCCGCCGTCTCGACCATCAATCAACTGCGCCGTCAACCTGATGCGATTGCCGATCTTTCGAACGCTCCCCTCCAGCAGATAGCGAGCACCCAGGATCTGCCCGATTTCGCGAATGTCCCGGTTCTGCCGCTTGAACGCGAAGCTCGAATTGCGAGCTATCACCATCAATTCCTGAATCTTTGACAGGGTCGTAAGGACGTCTTCCGCGATCCCGTCCGCGAAATACTCCTGCTCGCTGTCGCCGCTCATGTTCTGAAACGGCAGCACCGCGATGGAGGGCTTTCCCGAAAACGGGCGCATGTGATGCGATTCGGCGGGAGTTGGATGGCGCTCAGGCGAAGTTCTGGCGCCAATCTTCATTCGCCAGGCGCGGATCGGTTCAGCGATGTTCTTCAGATTCTGTTGGCCCATGTCTTCGAAGGCTGCATCGACCTTGCTCCGGATCTGCCGGTAGGCGTCGTCAGACAGGCATATGCCGCCCGGGTCCGCGATGTTCTCCAGCCGCGCGGCGATGTTGACGCCGTCGCCGAAAATGTCGTCGTTGTCGATGATGATGTCGCCGACGTGAATGCCGATGCGAAATTCGATCCGCTGCTGCTGCGGCGCGGATGCATTAAGCTCCGCCATCCTGCTCTGAACCTCTACAGAGCTGCGCACGGCATCGACGGCGCTGCCGAACTCGACAAGCATACCGTCGCCGGTTGTCTTGACGATGCGGCCGCGATGAGCGGCGATCGTTGGATCAATGAGATCCTTTCTGGCCGCCTTGAGCCGCGCGAGCGTGCCTTCCTCGTCCGTTCCCATCAGGCGACTGTAGCCGGCGACATCTGCCGCCAGCACTGCTGCCAGTCGCCTTTCCACTCGCTCGGGCGCCACGGACTACCCTAACTCGGAAGTTCAACCCAGCCAATTAAAGCACGTCGAGCTGGCTCCGGGCTAGAGGCCACGCCCTGGCTGACCGTTAGTCGCTAGATCAGCGCTTCCGTGCGCAGCGTCGCCTCGATCTCGCCGAGGATGCGCGCCAGCCGTTCGGCCCATGCGGTCTCGCCGGCCTGGTCGGAGATCAGGTCCTGGCGGATCTCGATGCCCGAATTCATCAGGCCGCGCGTCTCGCCATGCACCGGGATCGTGTAGTCGGTCTCGTCGCTGACCGCATAGGGCTCGTTGTCGCCGACCACGAGATCGCCCTCGGCGCGCAGACGCTTCAGCAGCAGCGGCGGCAGCACCGTGTCGCGGTGATAGAGCGTGCCGATGTGCCAGGGGCGTGCGATGCCGGCGTAGATCGGCGTGAAGCTGTGCAGCGACACCAGCACCGTCGGCAGGCCCTGACGCGCACGCGCGTCGATGATCTCGTCGATGCGTTTGTGATAGGGATCGAAGATCTGCGCGCGGCGCATCTCGGCGGCCTCGCGCGACAGGCCTTCATTGCCCGGCACCGTGGTGGCCTCGCTGATCAGCGGGATCGAGCTTGCGACATGCGGCGGACGGTTGCAGTCGATCACGAGCCGCGAATAGCGCTGCGCGATCAAATGCGCCTCGAGCCGCTCCGAGAGCCGGGTTGCGACGCCGGCGATGCCGATATCCCAGGCGATGTGCCGCACCAGCTCATCTTCGGGCAGGCCGAGGTCGCCGAGCGGAGAGGGGATCAGCCTGCCGTAGTGGTCGCAGGTGAACAGGAACGGTGAGCGGCCGCCGGCATTGTGTTCAAGAACCGGTGAAGCGTCGGTGCTCGCGAGCAGGAACGATGGACCGCCTCCGTAATTCAAGGGCTTTTTTCCTCAACTTTGCCTATTCAGGCGGCATGCTGATCTGGAATCGGGCAGCTTTCTCTATAGATTATGCGGTCCGAAATCACGATGATTGTTTGAAGATGCCGCTGCTGACTATTCATCACAAGACCGTTTATCGCTACGCGCGCCCGGTGGCGTTCGGCGAACACCGCATCATGCTGCGGCCCCGTGACGGCCACGATCTGCGCGTGCTCGACAGCGCACTTGTGATCGATCCACAGCCGATGTCGCTGCGCTGGATCCACGACGTGTTCGGCAACAGCATGGCGATCGCCGCCTTCGACGAGCGCGCCGACACGCTGTCCTTTGTCTCGACCGCGACGGTGGAGCACAATCCGGCAGATACGTTTGCGCTGACGCCGGACGATCCCGCCTATTTCTATCCGTTCCTCTACGACGATGAGGAATTCCCCGATCTGCAGCAGTTCATCACGCCGCAATATGGCGACCCGAACGGCGAGCTGTCGGCCTGGGCGCGGCGCTTCCTCGATGTCGAGGCGCCGACGCCGACTTTCAAGATCCTCAGCGGCATGACGCACGGCATCCGCAAGGCGTTCAGCTATCGCAAGCGCCATGAGCAGGGCACCCAGCATCCGCTCGATACGCTGCGCACGCAGTCCGGCACCTGCCGCGACTATGCGCTGTTCATGATCGAGGCGCTGCGCCGGCTCGGCATCGCCGCGCGCTTCGTCTCCGGCTATCTCGCCATGCCGCCCGGCAGCGCGCACGGCTATGTCGGCGGCGGCTCGACCCATGCCTGGGTGCAGGTCTATCTGCCGAGCGCGGGCTGGATCGAGTTCGATCCGACCAACGGCATCGTCGGCACGCGCGATCTGATCCGCGTCGCGGTGGCCCGCGATCCGCGCCAGGCGATCCCGCTGCACGGCGTCTATCTCGGCGCGGCGGATGCCTTTCTCGGCATGGATGTCGACATCAAGGTGGTCTCGGTCGGCGAGAATGCGGAGCAGGAGACGGCCTGACGATGCAGATCAAGGTCGGCTTCGAGATCACCTACACGGCGGCGCAGCCGACCCCGATGGTGATCATGCTGTCGATCCATCCGTCGCGCTACGCCGACATCGTCGGCACCGAGCATCTTTCGACCGAACCGGACGTGCCGATCGGCCTCTATCGCGACGGCTTTGGCAATGTGTGTGGGCGCCTGGTCGCCCCAGGCGGTGACGTCACCTTCCGCGGCAGCGCGGTGGTGCGGGATTCCGGACTGCCAGACATCGTCAATCCGGCTGCGCAGCAGCTGCCGATCGAGCAATTGCCCGACGATATGCTGCTCTATCTGATGCCGAGCCGCTATTGCGAGACCGACAAGCTGACCGACATTGCCTGGTCGCTGTTCGGCAACACACAGCAGGGCTGGGCGCGGGTGCAGGCGATCACCGATTTCGTGCACAACCACGTGACGTTCGGCTACCAGCACGCCCATCACATGAAGTCGGCGCACGACGTCTATGAAAGCCGCGCCGGCGTCTGCCGCGACTTCGCGCATCTGGCGCTCACCTTCTGCCGCTGCATGGGCATTCCGGCGCGCTACTGCACCGGCTATCTCGGCGACATCGGCGTGCCGCCGGACCCCGCGCCGATGGATTTCTCCGGCTGGTTCGAGGTCTATCTGTCGGGCCAGTGGTACACCTTCGATGCCCGCCACAACACGCCGCGGATCGGCCGCATCCTGATGGCGACCGGCCGCGACGCCGCCGACGTCGCCCTCACCACGAGCTTCGGCCGCATGACGCTGACGAAGTTCGTCGTCGTGACCGATGAGGTGGCAGCGGCTTGAGCTGGTCCCCGTCATTGCGAGGAGCTCGCGACAAGATTGCAGAGCAATTTTGCGCGGAAGCGACGAAGCAATCCATGTTTGCGGCGGCATGGATTGCTTCGCTTCGCTCGCAATGACATAGAGGGCCATGACCTCCGACCTTCTCTTCGTCTACGGCACGCTGATGCGCGGCTTCGACCATCCGATGGCGAAGCTGCTCGCGGGCAATGCCGAATTCCTCGGGCCGGCGCAGTGCCGCGGCCGGCTCTATCTGGTGAAGCATTATCCGGGCCTGGTGGTGTCGGACGATCCGGCCGACATCGTGCATGGCGAACTGTTCCGCCTGCGTGAGCGCGAGGCCATGCTGCGTGAATTCGACATGTACGAGGCCTGCGGCGAAGGCTTTCCGCCGCCGACCGAATATGTCCGCGAGATGCTCGAGGTCACGCTCGCCGACGGCAGCGCGCGTGAGGCGTGGACCTATCTCTACAACTGGCCGGTCGCGGAGCTGCCGCGAATCGCGTCAGGAAAATTCCTGGAGCATTAGCTGCTTCAGTTCTCCCGCATCACGCGGATATCGACCTCGCGCTCGACAAAATTCCATTCCTCGGTCGCGCGCAGCATGCCGACCAGTTCGTCGAACAGGGTGACATGGTCGGGCGCGAACTCGAACCAGGTCAGGAAGTCGAAGGGCATGCCGAGGTCGCGCGAATGAAACAGCTGGCGGGCGATTGCGGGGAGGAATTTGAGGGTGCCTGCGATGTGGTGCGACTTGTCCTCGAAGATCTGGCGGCGCTCCTCCTGGGTGAGCTCCCACCACGCCGCGGATTTCCTGATCGGGATCAGCGCCGCTTGGGTTGCCTCGCTGCGGCCGAGCCCGGCCTGCACGGCTAAGAGCTTCTCCCGCTCCTCCTTCTCGGTGTAGCGCAGATGGCTGGTGACGCCGGCGAGCCGCCATGCGTTCTGCGACGGCAGCAGCGGCAGCGCGATCGACTCGCTCGCAACGATTGACAGCGCCGCGACCTTCGGCAGCGTCTCGCCCTTCACCCGCGTGATGGAGGTGACCTGCCAGCCGCCGCTCTGTCCGCCTCTGAATGTCGTGAACATGGCCTATCCAATCCCGGAAGCGGGGAGGGGGCAAGCTCGCCACACAGGCTCTCCACCGTGGATTTGGGGGTAGCCCGCTCGACGGAGCCGTGACAGGCCAGACCTGTGAATAGCCCGGAAAAGCCCCACATTGTTCGGCATGGCGGGTCGTGCCGCTATATGGCTAACCGGTTGTCCGCGATTCGCCGCCCGAGCCCAAAATCCTGACTGATGCGTTTCACGCCCGAATTCCTCGATGAGCTGCGCGCCCGGCTTCCGGTCTCGGAAGTCGTGGGCAGGCGCGTCAAGCTCAAGAAGGCCGGGCGGGAGTGGAAGGGGCTGTCGCCGTTCCAGCAGGAGAAGACGCCGTCCTTCTTCGTCAATGATCAGAAGCAGGCCTGGTTCGACTTCTCGTCCGGGCTGAACGGCAACATCTTCGACTTCCTGATGAAGACGGAGGGCGTGACGTTCCCCGAGGCGGTGGAACGCCTCGCCGCGATGGCGGGAGTTCCGCTGCCGGCCGTGACGCCCGATGCGGCGCGGCACGAGCAGCACCGCCGCACCCTGCACGACGTGATGGAACTGGCGACCAAATTCTTCGCCGACACGCTGGCCTCGCGGGGCGGCGCCAAGGCGCGCGGCTACCTCGCCGACCGCGCCATCTCGCCGGCGACCCAGCTTCAGTTCCGGATGGGCTATGCGCCGCCGGATCGCTTCGCGCTGAAGGAGCACCTCGGCGGGCAGGGCATCTCCACTGACGACATGGTGGAGGCGGGACTTCTGATCGGCGGCGAAGATATCCCGGTGCCGTATGATCGCTTCCGCGACCGCGTGATGTTTCCGATCACGGATGCCCGCGGCCGCGTCATCGCGTTCGGCGGGCGTGCGCTGGAGAAGGACGTTCCGGCAAAGTACCTGAACTCGCCGGAAACCACGCTGTTTCACAAGGGCGACAATCTCTACAATCTGTTCACCGCGCGGCAGGCCGCGCATGACGGCGCGCAGCTGATCGTCGTCGAGGGCTATGTCGACGTCATCGCCATGGTCACGTCGGGTTTTCCCGGCGCCGTCGCGCCGCTCGGCACCGCGCTGACCGAGAACCAGCTCGGCCTGCTCTGGAAAATGGTCGACGAGCCGATCCTCTGCTTCGACGGCGACCGCGCCGGCCAGAAGGCGGCGTACCGTGCGGCCGACATCGCCTTGCCGCAGCTCAAGCCCGGCAAGAGCCTGCGGATTGCGCTGCTGCCGGAAGGGCAGGACCCCGACGATCTCGCCCGCTCCGGCGGCCGCGGCGCGATCGAGGACGTGATCTCGGCCGCGCGGCCGCTCGCCGACATGATCTGGTCGCGCGAGATCGAGGGCGGCAATTTCGATACGCCCGAGCGCCGCGCCGCGCTGGAGGCGCGGATCGGCGAGCTCACCAATGGCATCCGCGACGAGGTGGTGCGCCGCTATTACCGGCAGGACCTGCAGGAGCGGCTGCAGCGCAATTTTGCGCCCGAGGGCGGACGCGGCGGTTATGGCCGCGGCGGCTACGGACGGGGCAATTTCGGCGGCGGCCGCGGCGGCGAATCACCCCGCCAGTTTGCCCCCCGGGGACCTGCCCAAAACGGCCGACAAGGAGGCCTGCAAGGCGGCCGGTTCGGCGCCAGGGCCGGCGCCACCCCCGGGATTTCACGGGGTCCCTATCAGGCCGCCAGCCCCCAATTGGCCAACAGCCCGATCATGCGCGGCCAGCGCAGCGCGATCTCCCGCCGCGAGGCCCTGATCCTGCAATCCCTGATCAACCACCCCTGGCTGCTACACGACCATCTCGAGGAGGTGGCGGCGCTGGAGCTCGCCCATCCCGAGGCCCACAAGCTCAGGGCCGCCATCATCGCCGCCTTTGCCCACGACCATCACCACTCCCCGGACGCCGAGGAGCAGGCCGAGAAGATGCGGGCCGACCTCGAAGCAAGCGGATTATCCCCGATTCTTCAAAGGGTTGAGCGGGCGATCACAACCCAGGCGGTGTGGGGTGCGCAGATCGGCGCGGCGCGCGAGGATGTTTTATCAACCTGGCGTCAACTCGTTGCCTTGCATCAGAAAACCCACGCCTTACTTAGGGAAAGAAAAGATGCGGAAGCGGCCTTGGCTGAAGACTCCAGCGAGGCCAATCTGGCATGGTTGCAGGATATCCAGGCCCGGATGGCAGAAGCCGACGGGACCGAAGCCCTGATTGAAGGGTTCGGCGAATTATCGGGCCGGTTCCAGCGTAATGTCTGATAACAAAAATGCTGCGGACGGCGCTGGCCGCACCCGCAAAAAGACTCGCCAAATCCATGGTTTGGCTGCAAAAACAGGGTTAAGCGAAACTTAATAGCTACCGTAGCATTTTCAGGCGAAGTGGTTCCCGGTTCGCCGTCAGAAAATGCGTTAGATCTAGGTCTGGCGCGTCTTCCGATCGTAAAACCGGTGTCCACTTTTACGGAAGACGCGACGGGCTATTGCAGATTGGAAACCGTCGAGACGGATGACAGGGGTGGCGAGATATTGCGCCGCCCTTTGTGCGTCGAGAGAGTAAATCTAGATTTCGTGCGGATGCGCGTGCGTGGCGCCATTTTGCATGACCGCGTTTCGGGAGCTTAGTGAATGGCCACCAAGGCAAAGACGCTGCAGGTTAAGGACAAGGAAAAGGACGACAAGGCAGCGGATGCTCCTGAGAAGGATGCCGCTGACGCGCCGTCGCCGTTGCTCGACCTGTCGGATGCCGCGGTGAAGAAGATGATCAAGCAGGCCAAGAAGCGCGGCTTCGTGACCTTCGATCAGCTCAACGAAGTGCTGCCCTCCGATACGACGTCGCCCGAACAGATCGAAGACATCATGTCGATGCTCTCTGACATGGGCATCAACGTCACCGAGGCCGACGACAGCGAAGGCGAGGACGAGAAGGACGACGGCGACGACGAGACCGACAACGAGCTCGTCGAGGTCACGCAGAAGGCCGTCACCGAGGTCAAGAAGTCGGAGCCCGGCGAGCGCACCGACGATCCCGTGCGCATGTATCTGCGCGAGATGGGCACCGTCGAGCTGCTGTCGCGCGAGGGCGAAATCGCGATTGCCAAGCGCATCGAGGCCGGCCGCGAGGCGATGATCGCGGGCCTCTGCGAAAGCCCGCTGACCTTCCAGGCCATCATCATCTGGCGCGACGAGCTCAACGAAGGAAAGATCTTCCTTCGCGACATCATCGATCTCGAAGCCACCTATGCCGGCCCCGAGTCCAAGGGCGGCATCAATCCGAACCTGATCGGCAACAACGGCGCCGAGGGCGCCGCCGCCGAAGGCAATGGCGGCGATGCGCAAGGCGGCGCGCCGGCCCATGTCGCGCCGCCGGCCGCGCCGCCGTCGCCGACCCCGTTCCGCGCCGCCCCCGCCGGCGGCGAAGCCGCCACCGAGGAGAAGGATCCCGCCGAGGCCGCCGCCGAAGGCGACATGGACGACGACGAGTTCGAGAACCAGATGTCGCTCGCCGCCATCGAGGCCGAGCTGAAGCCGAAGGTGGTCGAGACCTTCGACAAGATCGCATCCGAGTACAAGAAGCTGCGCCGCCTGCAGGAGCAGGACATCGCCAACCAGCTGCAGAGCGAGTCGCTGTCGCCCTCGCAGGAGCGCAAGTACAAGAAGCTGAAGGACGAGATCATCGTCGAGGTGAAGTCGCTGCGCCTCAACCAGGCCCGCATCGATTCGCTGGTCGAGCAGCTCTACGACATCAACAAGAAGCTGGTCTCGTTCGAGGGCCGCCTGCTGCGCCTCGGCGACAGCCACGGCGTCGCGCGCGAGGACTTCCTGCGCAACTACCAGGGCTCCGAGCTCGACCCCCGCTGGCTCAACCGCGTCTCCAAGCTGTCGGCCAAGGGCTGGAAGAACTTCGTCCATCACGAGAAGGACCGCATCAAGGACCTGCGCCACGAGATCCAGTCGCTGGCGGCGCTCACCGGGCTCGAGATCGGCGAATTCCGCAAGATCGTGCACGGCGTGCAGAAGGGCGAGCGCGAGGCCCGTCAGGCCAAGAAGGAGATGGTGGAAGCCAACCTCCGGCTCGTGATCTCGATCGCCAAGAAGTACACCAACCGCGGCCTGCAATTCCTCGACCTGATCCAGGAAGGCAATATCGGCCTGATGAAGGCGGTCGATAAGTTCGAATATCGCCGCGGCTACAAGTTCTCGACCTACGCCACCTGGTGGATCCGGCAGGCGATCACCCGCTCGATCGCCGACCAGGCCCGCACCATCCGCATCCCCGTGCACATGATCGAGACGATCAACAAGATCGTCCGCACCTCGCGCCAGATGCTGAACGAGATCGGCCGCGAGCCGACCCCGGAAGAGCTCGCCGAGAAGCTCGGCATGCCCCTCGAGAAGGTCCGCAAGGTCCTTAAGATCGCCAAGGAGCCGCTGTCGCTCGAAACGCCTGTCGGCGATGAAGAGGATTCGCATCTCGGCGATTTCATCGAGGACAAGAATGCGATCCTGCCGATTGATGCTGCGATCCAGTCCAACCTGCGCGAGACCACGACGCGCGTTTTGGCTTCGCTCACCCCGCGCGAGGAGCGCGTGCTGCGTATGCGCTTCGGCATCGGCATGAATACCGACCACACGCTGGAAGAAGTCGGCCAGCAGTTCTCGGTCACCCGCGAACGCATCCGCCAGATCGAAGCCAAGGCGCTGCGCAAGCTGAAGCACCCGTCGCGGTCGCGGAAGCTGCGGAGCTTCCTGGATAACTAATTCTATCGGTATCCATCGAAACGAGAACGGCGGGCCTGAGCCCGCCGTTTTCATTTTCCCACCTTAAAGGCGACAAATTTTCAGACACTGAGAAGAGCGGACGAAAATTGTTGCATGACGCTGGAGTGCACGAATGAGCCCTTCCGGAGCTTTGATCGCGATCCTGCCGTGTAATGACCTTGATGCGTCGGAGCGGTTCTATAATCGGTTGGGCTTTGCGCGCCCGGACAGCGAAAGGCCTGCTCCTGGAGAGCCCGACACCTATCGCATGCTGTCGAACGGGAAGGGCGGATATCTACATCTGACGGACGCGGTCGAGGGGTGGCTCACGCCGGGCAGAAACCCGTTTGGGCTTTATCTCTACCTCGAGAGCGTTGATGCCGCAGCGCGCGAATTTCAGCAAGCACCCGAAGACAAGCCGTGGGGGATGTACGAATTTGCGATATCTGACCCGGATGAAACGTTGGTCCGTGTCGGTTGGCCAACCCGTCTCCGCGCCGGGGCGCAATAATTCGTCCGTTGCAAAATTCGCGCGTCAGCGCCCGCGGCCACCCCTCTCCCCAACCC
>NZ_JBXEJO010000076.1:0-48251 GCF_056837965.1 Bradyrhizobium ferriligni | reverse complement strand
GCCTCCACCCCCACCACCGCCTTGAGCGCTCGCTGCTGCGATTGACCCGAACATGAATGCTGTTGCCAGTGCGATCTTCGCTATTTTTATTGGAGCGTTTCCTTTGCTATCGAGCTGGTGCAACACGCCTCGAGGATCGACATTCCCAAATGCCGTTTTTGCGCGCGGCCATTTGCGAAAACGCAATCACTTCATCCCCTCCAGCAGCTTCCGCACGTCCCCCAACAACGCCCGGATCTGCCGCCGCTCGGCGATCGCTTCCCGAGTGAACCGGCCGTGCTTGCGCGCATTCCGGTTCGCCCGTGGCGCGCCGGATCCCTTGGCGCCGCCGTGCATGCGGCAGCGCGTCTTGCCGCGCACTGCCGGCGCGCGGCAAGAACCGCCGCAGCGGGTCCTGGCGCCGCAACGCAGGCTGGCCAGCATCGGGCCGGTCGTTTGGACTTGGCCGCTCATGCCTGTGCGTCCCGCCCGGCATCGGCGGAATTCCGCCGTCGCCTGGTGCCTGCGGACCTCGGCGCCCGCGCCGCGGATGCCGGGCTGGTGTCGGAGACGATCACGCTCGCATGCTGCGTGACGTTGCCGACGATGGCCTTGCCGCCGTCCTCGACCTTGACGTTCTGCACGGTGATGGCGGGCGCGCCGTGGCTGCGGTGGCGGTTCAGCGCCTCGATCTGGGCGGGAAAGGTGCGGGCGAGCCGGCCCAATGCGCGCGCGGCGCTGTCGTGCTGGGCGAGGTCCTTGGCATGTGCGAGGTGATGGGCGCATCGCATCGCCATCACATGAACCGACACCATCTGCGCCACCAGCATGGCCTCGACGGAATCCCGCGGACCGATGCTTCTCACCATCGAGATCATGAAGGCGAGGTTGACCTCGCAGGGCTTGCCGCCGCTTACGCTGGCCTTGACCAATTGCCGGAGGATGCCGTCCATTGCGTCGCGGTCGGCAACGCCCAGCGCGTTCGCCATCAGCTGTGCGCCGAGCTCCGGATCAGGATGGTCGATGCGGAAGCCGTGCGACGAGAATTTGATCCGCGGGGCTGTGGCAGCCTGGGTCGGGCCGGTTGCGGCCGCCATCGTCGGGACGGTGATGTCGGGTGCAGTATCCATGTCGGGTATTCCCTGGAACGCACGCGGCAAGCGCGGGCGATCGCTCGCTGCGGCAGCCGGTGCGATGTCGATTGTGGGGAGGGTTTCGGTCGCAGCGCACCCGTCGCGCCCGTTGTGGCGGGCGAGGGGGCACTTGCACGATTTCTGAATATTGGAAATGTATCGCTGATTTGCCCGACGCGTCAAGTGGCCTTGTCGGGCGCCGGGCAGCCGCCGGCTCCTTTGCATGGGGTTGTTTTCGATATTTTGGCGGCGCGCCCCCCGCCGGGGAGTTCCACCGCCGTCAGGCGCAGTCATGCCGGCAAGGCACGGTGCGATCCGTGTTAGCGGGTACCGTGCGCCGATTGGATCATTATACTGGCGGGGAATGTTGCGACAGACTTGGCAAGACGCCGGCCTTGGATGAACCGGCCTGGGATGAAGGAGCATCGATGAGCGAGACCATTGGCCACCCCGATCCCGGCCTCGATCTGTCCGACGGATTCAAGCCGCACACCTCGCATTGGGGCGTGTTCTCGGCCCGTCTCGGCAAGGTCGGTCTCGAAGTCAGGCCCTATGCCGCCGATCCCGATCCGAACGGCATCATCAACAATTTCCCCGGCGCGCTGCGCCACCAGGCGCGCATCGCGCAGCCCGCGATCCGCCGCGGCTGGCTCGAGCGCGGGCCCGGTCCGGACGATCGCCGCGGCCGCGACGACTTCGTCTCGGTCAGCTGGGAGCAGGCGCTCGATCTGCTCGGCGGCGAGCTGACGCGGATCCGCGACACGATCGGCCCCGGCGCGGTGTTCGGCGGCTCCTACGGCTGGTCGAGCGCGGGCCGCTTCCACCACGCGCAGAGCCAGGTGCACCGCTTCCTCAACGTCGCGATGGGTGGCTATGTCCGTTCGGTAAACACCTATTCCTCGGGCGCGTCATCGGTGCTGCTGCCGCAGATCCTGACCGGCTACGAGGACATCACCAAACGCAACGTCACCTGGGAGCAGATCGCGGCCGAGACCGACATCGTGCTGGCGTTCGGCGGCATGGCGCTGAAGAATTCGATGGTGGCCGGCGGCTCGATCAGCAAGCATGTCGAGCGCGGCGCGATGGAAGCCGCGCAGCGGCGCGGCTGCCAGTTCATCCTCGTCAGCCCACTGCGTGACGATCTCCCCGTCGAGGCCGGCGCCGAATGGCTGACAGCCACACCCGGCACCGACACCGCGCTGATGCTCGGCATCGTCCACACGCTGGTCAGCGAAGGCCTGCACGATCAGGCCTTCCTCGATCGCTACACCGAGGGCTGGCCAGTGTTTTTGCGCTATCTCACCGGTGAGAGCGACGGTGTGCCCAAGAGCGCCGAATGGGCCGCAGCGATCTGCGGCATCGACGCCAATACGATTAGGACGCTCGCACGGCGGCTCGCCGGGCGTCGCGCGCTGATCACCGTGTCGCATTCGCTGCAGCGCGCCGAGCATGGCGAGCAGCCGGTGTGGATGGGCATGGTGCTGGCGGCGGCGCTCGGCCAGATCGGCCTGCCCGGCGGCGGCTACGCCTATTCGCTCGGCGCGATCGGCTATTACGGCCGCCGCGTCAATGCGGTGCCCGGGCCGACGCTCGGGCAGGGCCGCAACGGCGTCGCCGACTTCATTCCGGTGGCGCGCATCGCCGACATGCTGCTCAATCCCAGCACCACCTATCGCTACAATGGCGAGACGCGGACTTATCCGGACATCCGCCTGGTCTACTGGGCCGGCGGCAATCCGTTCCACCATCACCAGGACCTCAACCGCCTGCGCAAGGCGTTTGCGCGGCTCGACACGCTGGTGGTGCACGAGCTCGCCTGGACCGCCACCGCCCGCCACGCCGACATCGTGCTGCCCTCGACCATGACGCTGGAGCGCGAGGACATCGGCTATTCCAGCAACGATCCCTTGATGGTCGCCATGCACCGGATCGCCGAGCCGTTCGGCCTTGCGCGCGACGACTATGAGATCTTCGCCGATCTCGCCGAGCGGTTAGGGGCCCGCGAGCCCTTCACCGAGGGACGCACCTCGCGAGAGTGGCTCGAACATCTTTACGAGCCGACCCGCAAGGCGCTCGCCGCCCGCGGGCTCGAAGCCCCGAGCTTCGACGAGTTCTGGGCGCGCGGCAGCCTGGTGGTGCCGCAGCATCTCGACGACGGCGGCTCGCTGCGCCGTTTTCGCGAGGACCCCGTCGCGCGGCCGCTGCCGACGCCGAGCGGCCGCATCGAGATCTTCTCGCAGAAGATCGCAGGTCACGGAGATGCGGATTGTCCGGGCCATCCGGTCTGGCTCGAGAAGACCGACACGCCGACATCAGGCGCGCCGTGCTTCCTCGTCGCCAACCAGCCGGTGACGCGCCTGCACAGCCAGCTCGATTTCGGCGGCCATTCACTAGACGCCAAGCATCGCGGCCGCGAGGTTGCACGCATGAACCCGCGCGACGCGACCGCGCGCGGTATCGCCGACGGCGACATCATCCGTATCTTCAATGCGCGCGGCGCCTGCCTTGCCGCGGTGCACGTCACCGACGGCATCGCGCCCGGCGTGGTCCAGCTGCCGACCGGCGCCTGGTACGACCCGATGGACCCCGAGGAGGAGGCGCCGCTCTGCGTGCACGGCAATCCGAATGTGCTGACGCGCGACATCGGCACGTCATCCTTCGCGCAGGGCTGTACCGGCCAGCTGACCAGCGTCGAGGTCGAGCGGTTCAACGGCAATCTGCCGCCGATCCGGGCGTTCGATCCGGCGTAGCGGGGGGACCGCAGCCGATCACGAACAAATCATCAGTGGGTGCTGGATGGCGTTCAGCCGTTCGGCTACGGCATCACGAGATCGACCCTGATTTTGGACCTGTCCAGATGCACCTGAAAGCCTTGTTTCACCTTGCCGTCGCCGCGACCGTCGCGCTCGGTTCGTCCAACGCATTGGCGCAATCGGCCGCCGAGCCGGCCTATGGACCGGAGCTGCAAGGTTTCGACTATCCCTATCCGGTCGAGCATTATCGCTTCAGCTCGCAGGGGCAGGAGCTCGACATGGCCTATCTCGACGTCAAGCCGGCGACGCCGAACGGCCAGACCGCGGTGCTGCTGCACGGCAAGAATTTCTGTGCCGCGACCTGGGACGGCACCATTAAGGCGCTCAGCGGCGCCGGCTACCGCGTGATCGCGATGGACCAGATCGGCTTCTGCAAATCCAGCAAGCCGGAACGCTATCAGTTCACCTTTCAGCAGCTCGCCGGCAACAGCCGCGCGCTGCTCGCATCGCTCGGGATCGCGCATTCGATCATGGTCGGCCATTCGACCGGCGGCATGCTCGCGATGCGCTATGCCCTGATGTATCCGGAGGCCACCGACCAGCTGGTGCTGGTCGATCCGATTGGCCTCGAAGACTGGAAGGCCAAGGGCGTGCCGTGGCTCAGCCTCGACGGCTGGATGCAGCGTGAGACGCGCGTCACCGCGGACAGCATCCGCGCCTATGAGCGCGCCACCTATTACGCCGACACCTGGGATGCGTCCTACGAGACGTGGGTGCAGATGCTCGCCGGCATATATCGCGGGGAGGGCCGCGCCGCCGTGGCGTCGAGCTCGGCGCGGCTCTACGACATGATCGCGACCCAGCCGGTGTTCTACGAATTCGAGCAGATCAAGCCGCCGACGCTGTTGTTCGTCGGCGACAAGGACACCACCGCGATCGGCAAGGACACCGCGCCGCCGGAGATTCGCAAGACGCTCGGCAATTATCCGGTGCTGGGCAAGGAGGCCGCGAAGCGCATTCCGCACGCGCAGCTGATCGAATTCCCCGACCTCGGCCATTCGCCGCAGATCCAGGCGCCGGCGCGCTTCCACGAGGCGCTGCTCGGCTGGCTGCAGCATCCGGAGACCGGCGCGACGCTGGTCAAGTAGGAGACAGCGCGACATCATGACGACAGCGGAACTGGTCAGCGTGTTCACGGTCGATGGGCAGGGCGGCAATCCCTGTCCGATCGTGGTGGATGCAAGCGGCATGAGCGCGTCCGAGATGCAGGATGTTGCGCGCCGCCACGGTCACGAGTCCGGCTTCGTGTTGCCGGCGCAGAGCGACGACTTCGACGCCACGTTCCGCTTCTTCGTTCCGAACCACGAGATGGAAATGTGCGGCCACGCAACCATCGGCGCGCTCTGGCTGCTTGCGCGCCAGGGAAGGCTGTCGGGCGACACGATGCGAATATCGACGCGCAGCGGTCCGGTCACCGGCTTCATCAGCCGTGATTGTCACGGCGAGCCGAGTGTCGAGATCACCCAACCGGCCGGCAAGACCGTTCCGCTCACCACGGGGCAACGCGACGACGTGCTCCGGGCGCTCGCGGTCGGGCCGGAAGCGATCGATGCGGCAACACCGTGCAATGCCGTCACATCGCGGATCAAGACCTTAATCCCGATGCGCTCCCCCGAAGCGCTGAATGCGCTCGATCCCGCGACAGGGGACGTCGAGGCGGTCTGCGGCCGGATCGGATCGACCGGGCTCTATCCATTCGCCGTGATCGACCGAAAGGCTCGCCTGTTCGAGGCGCGGCAATTCCCGCGCTCATCCGGCTATCGGGAGGATGCCGCAACCGGCATTGCGGCCGCGGCGCTGGCGTTCGGCCTGCTCGACTATGGCCTGGTCGGTCCTGATGACGGCGAGATCCGGATCCTGCAGGGCAGGGCGATGGGGCGGCTGTCCGAGATCCGGGTCCGCATCGGCTTCGCCGGCGGCCGTCCCGTCGGCTGCCTGCTTGGCGGCAATGTTGCGCTGATGGCTGCGCCGTCACACTGAGCAGCCGCCAGCGCAAGGCGAGCCGGCTTCGTAAACAGTATCCAGGTCTAGTCAGCGGCGCGCCTGGCCCGCTCCTGCGCCTTGGCGTGCACCGGTGACGATTTCCGCGCACCGGGGCCCGGATGCACGTGGACCGCCTTCGCGCTCAGCGGCTCGCCGCATTCCGAACAGACCATGACGGGATCGAACATCTTCTTGCAGGTCTTGTGTTCGTGCAGCATCGGCCGGCCGCGCGAATCGACCATGTGGACGTTGCCCCAGTGCACGATCGACATGATGATCGGATAGAGGTCGAGTCCCTTCTGCGTCAGGATGTATTCGTAGCGCTTCGGCGCCTCCTGATAGGGAATCTTGCGCAGCACGCCGAAGCGCACCAGCTTCTTCAGCCGGTCGGCAAGCAGATGCCGGGTGATCCCGAGCGACGCCTGGAAGTCATCGAACCTGCGGATGCGCAGGAAGCATTCGCGCAGGACCAACAGGCTCCAGCGGTCGCCGATGACAGCCACCGTGCGGGCCACCGAGCACGGCTCCTCCTCGAGGGCATCCCATTTCATCAGCATCTCCTGCGGCCGGCGACGATATCGCTCAGTAAAATTCTAAAACAGAACTAACGTCATTTCAATAGGATGCCTAGCTTGGAGCCGCAGCTTGGTCATTGGATGACAAATATCATATTGACAGTTCTAAAATAGAACTTAAGGTCCCGGTTCGATCAACGCGGCGGCTGACGGCCGCTGGCAATCGAAGGGAAGGGCGTTCCATGGCTGCTCCGCTCAAGGTCGAATTCCATTTCGATTTTGGAAGTCCGAATGCCTATCTGGCGGAGTTGGCGCTGCCCGACATCGAGAAGCGCACCGGCGTGAAATTCGACTACATCCCGGTGCTGCTCGGCGGCGTCTACAAGGCGACCGGCAACATGTCGCCCGGCGAGTCGCTGCGCGGCATCAAGAACAAGCCGGAATATAACGCGCTCGAGACCGAGCGCTTCCTGCGCCGCCACAACATCACGACGTTCAAGACGAACCCGTTCTTTCCGGTCAACACGCTGATGCTGATGCGCGGCGTCGTCGCTGCCGATTTCGAAGGGCTGTTCGAGCCGTACTTTCGCGCCGCCTATCACCACATGTGGTCCGAGCCCAAGAAGATGGACGATCCGCAGGTGTTCCGCGAAGCGTTCCTGTCTTCCGGCCTCGATATCGACCGCATCATCGCCCGCGCCCAGCAGGACGAGGTGAAGAAGAAGCTGATCGACAACACCAGCAACGCGGTGGCGCGCGGCTCGTTCGGCTCACCGACCTTCTTTGTCGGCGACGAGATCTTCTTCGGCAAGGACAAGCTGCGCGAGGTCGAGGACGAGATCGTCGCGCAGCTGGCCGCGGGGCGGCGCAAGACCGCCTGAGCGGGAAAATTCCTCAAGACAACAAATCAGGCCCAAAGGGCTGTCACAGGGAGGTTTCAGTGCAGGCGTCGACCCAGTTTGAAGGAAGTGTGGAAGGCTTGCCGAACCGCATCCACGAGGTGATCGATCACCACGTCGTGGCGACGCCGGATCATCCGGCGCTGATCGACGACGAGATGCGGCTGACCTACCGCGAGCTCGACCGAACGGTCGGCGGCGTCGCCGAGGCGCTGCGGGCGCTCGGCATCCGCGCCGGCGACCGCATGATGATCGTGAGCGAGAATTCGATCCCGCTCGCCTGCCTGCTGCTGGCGGCGAGCCGGCTCGATGTCTGGTCCATCGTGGTCAATCCGCGGCTGTCGCCGCGTGAGCTCGACCAGATCAGGGATCACAGCGGCGCCCGCCGCGTGCTGTTGACCGCCGAGGTCTCGCAGGAGGCGGCCACGCATGCCGCACGTTACGAGGCCGCCGTGCAGGATGTCGGCCCGCTCCGCGGCATCGCCGTCACCGGCCTGAACCTGGCAACGGTGGCGGAGCCGGTCGAGGCCGACGGCGCAAACCAGGTTGCGGTTCTCATCTACACCTCCGGCACCACGGGCACGCCGAAGGGCGTGATGCTGACCCATCGCAATCTGTTGTTCAGCGCCCGGGCGACGGCAAGCTTCCGAAAGATGGCGGCCGATGACGTGCAGTATTGCGTGCTGCCGATCTCGCATATCGTCGGCATCTCGTTGCTGACCATGACCTTGATGATCGGCGCCACCGTGCGTCTGGTGGCGAAATACGATCCGGCCGCGCTGGTCAAGGCGATGACCGAGGAGGGCATCACGATCCTGAACGGCGTGCCCGCGACCTATCAGCGTCTGCTCGAATACCGGCGCAATGCCGGCCTGCCGAAGCTCGATCGCGGCCGGTTGCGCGTGATCTCGGTGGCCGGCGCGCCGCTCGACCTCGATCTCAAGTCACGGGTCGAGCAGGAGCTCGGGCTGCCGCTGCTCAACGGCTATGGCATCACCGAATGCTCGCCGGGTATCTCCGGCGTCCGGCCCGACAATCCGCGGGCCGACCATGCGGTCGGTACCCTCATGCCCGGCCTCGAGGCCAAGCTGGTCGGCCGCGACCTCAAGCCGGTTGCGGCAGGCGAAGTCGGCGAGCTGCATGTTCGCGGCCCCAACGTGATGCGCGGCTATTACCGCGCGCCCGACCTGACCGCCAAGGCGATCGATCCCGACGGCTGGTTCAACACCGGGGATCTGGCCCGCTTCGAGAATGATGCGCTCTACATTGTCGGGCGAACCAAGGAGATGATCATCCGCTCCGGGTTCAACGTCTATCCGGCCGAGATCGAGGCGGTGCTGAGCACGCACGACGCCGTGGTGCAGTGCGCCGTGGTCGGCCGGCCGGTCGAGGGCAATGAGGAGGTGGTCGCCTTTGTGCAGCTGATCAAGGGCTCGACCGCCACCGTACAGGACCTGATGGCGCATATTGCTCCGCAACTCACCTCGTACAAGCGTCCGTCGGAGATTATCCTGATGGACGCGCTGCCCGCG
This sequence comes from Bradyrhizobium ferriligni, assembly GCF_056837965.1. Taxonomy (NCBI): domain Bacteria; kingdom Pseudomonadati; phylum Pseudomonadota; class Alphaproteobacteria; order Hyphomicrobiales; family Nitrobacteraceae; genus Bradyrhizobium; species Bradyrhizobium ferriligni. The sequence goes on along the minus strand of NZ_JBXEJO010000076.1, from coordinate 39,397 downwards.
ACATCGACGGGTAAGCTGCTGAAGCACAAGCTGGCGGAGTCGCTGCGCAGCTGAGGCTGAGCCGCCGCCGCGAGCCAGTTCACTCAAACAAGACCGGAGTACACCATGCAGAAGCGAAACAAGACGGTGGCCGTCATTGGTGCCGGTGATTTCATCGGCGGCGAGATCGCCAAGAAGTTCGCCTCCGAGGGCTTCACGATCTTCGCCGGCCGTCGCAACGGCGACAAGCTGGCGCCGCTGGTCAAGGAGATCGAGGCCGCCGGCGGCGAGATCCACGCGCGCTCGCTCGATGCGCGCAAGGAGGAGGAGATCACGGCCTTCCTCAACGACGCCGACAAGCATGCGCCGCTTGAGGTCTGCATCTTCAACATCGGCGCCAATGTCAATTTCCCGATTCTCGAAACCACCGAGCGCGTGTTCCGCAAGGTCTGGGAGATGGCCTGCTACTCCGGCTTTCTCGCCGGACGCGAGGCGGCGCGGCTGATGACGGCGCGCGGCGAGGGCAACATCTTCTTCACCGGCGCGACCGCGTCGCTCCGCGGCGGCAGCGGCTATGCCGCGTTTGCCAGCGCCAAGTTCGGCTTGCGTGCCGTGGCGCAAGCGATGGCCCGCGAGCTGGGGCCGAAGAACATCCATGTCGCGCATCTGATCATCGATTCCGGCGTCGACACCGAATGGGTGCGGCAGCGCCGTATCGAGGCGCTCGGCCCGAACGCGCTCGACAACCCCGATCTGCTGATGCCGCCGGCATCGGTCGCGGGCGCCTACTGGCAGCTCTATCAGCAGCCGAAGAGCGCCTGGACTTTTGAACTGGAAATCCGGCCCTTCGGCGAGAAGTGGTAGGGAGCACTGCAGATGGAGCTCGCGCTATCCCCCGAAGATGCGGCGTTCCGCGATGAGGTTCGCGCCTTCATCAAGGACAATTATCCGGCGGAGATGCGCGTCGCCAATCCGGAAACCGATCTCTCCAAGGAGCAGATGCTGCTGTGGCATCGCATCCTGCACGACAAGGGCTGGATCGCGCCGCTCTGGCCCAGGGAATATGGCGGGCCCGGCTGGTCGATCGCCCGCCGCTTCATCTTCGAGCAGGAGACGACGCGCGCCGGCACCATGCCGCCGCTTGCATTCAGCGTCACCATGGTCGGCCCGGTCATCTACACGTTCGGCAACGACGCGCAGAAAAGGAAATTCCTGCCGCGAATCCTGTCCGGCGAGGACTGGTGGTGCCAAGGCTATTCGGAGCCGGGCTCCGGCTCCGACCTCGCCACCGTGCGCACCAAGGCGGTGCGCGACGGCGACCATTACATCGTCAACGGCCACAAGACCTGGACCACGCTGGCGCAGCACGCCGATTGGATCTTCTGCCTGGTTCGTACCGATCCCACGGCCAAGCCGCAGTCCGGCATCTCGTTCCTCTTGATCGACATGAAGTCGCCGGGCGTCACGGTGCGCCCGATCATCACGATCGACGGCTCGCACGAGGTCAACGACGTCTTCCTGGAGAATGTCCGCGTCCCCGCCGAGAACCTGATCGGCGAGGAAAACAAGGGCTGGACCTACGCCAAATTCCTGCTCGGCAATGAGCGCACCAGCATGGCCGGCATCGGCCGCTCGACACGCTATATCGAGCGGCTGAAGAGGATCGTCAAAGCGGAGATCCCCGAAGACGATCCGGCGCATCTGGAGTTCATCAGGGACATCGCCCGCGTCGAGCTCGACGTGCTGGCGCTGGAGGCGACCGAACTCCGCGTCGTCGCCCAGATGGCGCGCGGCATCGACCCGGGACCGGCGGCCTCGCTGTTCAAGATCCGCGGCACCGAGATCTTCCAGGACATCACCGAGCTGACGCATCGGGCGATCGGCAATTACGGGCTTGCGATCCGCGAGCATCCGGTCAGCGCCAACCACTTCATGCCGGGCCCCGACTACGGCCACACGGCGTCTGAGAAATATCTGAACTCGCGCAAGCTCTCGATCTACGGCGGGTCGAACGAGATCCAGCGCAACATCATCGCCAAAGCGGTGCTTGGACTCTAGCCACAAGCAACGAGGATCGGATGGATATCCAGTTCACGGAAGAGCAGGAATTGTTGCGGTCCAGCGTCCAGCGGCTGCTGCGCGACCAGTATGATTTCGACGCGCGCCGCAAGATCGTCGCGAGCGAGGAGGGTTTTGGCCGCAAGCAATGGGCTGAATTCGCCGAGCTCGGCCTGCTCGCCGCGCCGTTCTCGGAAGCGGTCGGAGGGCTCGGCGGCGGGCCGTTGTCGACCATGATCATCATGCAGGAGTTCGGCCGGCATCTTGTCGTGGAGCCGTTCGTCGAGACGGTCGTCGTTGCGGGTGGCTTGATCGAGCGGGCAGGTTCCGACGCGCAGAGGCAAACGTTCATTGCCGACATCATCGCAGGTACGAAGCTTTGGGCACTGGCCTGGACCGAGAAGGGCTCGCGCTTCGATCTCGCCACCGTCACCACCACGGCGCGCCGCGACGGCAACGATTATGTGCTCACCGGCGAGAAGGCGGCGGTGCTGGCGGCGCCGTGGGCGGATTATCTCATCGTCTCCGCGCGCACCTCGGGCCATCGCCATGATCGTGGCGGCGTCAGCCTGTTCGTGGTCGATCGCCGGGCGGCCAATCTCGACCTGCAAAGCTTCAAGACGATCGATGGCCGCAGGGCGGGCGAGGTCAGCCTGCGCGGCGTGCGCGCGGAATTGCTGGGCAGTGAAGGCGAGGGCGTCGCCGCGCTGGAGGCCTGCCGCAACCGCGCCATCGGCGCGCTCTGCGCTGAGGCGGTCGGCGCGATCGGCGAACTGAACGCGGCGACCCTGGACTATTCCAAGACGCGAAAGCAGTTCGGCGTCACCATCGGGAGCTTCCAGGTGCTGCAGCACCGGATGGTCGACATGTTCATCGCGCATCAGGAGGCGCTGTCGCTGATGCAGCATCTCAGCCTCAGTCTCAATGACGATGAGGCCGGCGTGTCCCGGCTTGCCTCCGGCGCCAAGTCGAAGATCGGCTATGCCGGCAAGTTCGTCGCCGACCAGGCGGTGCAGCTGCACGGCGGCATGGGCATGACCGACGAGCTCAATGTCGGCCACTACTTCAAGCGGATTTCCTCCATCAACATCCAGTTCGGCGATCCCGCCTATCACGTGCTGCGCTATGCGCAGCTCGACGCGGTCGCCTAAGCCAGAGAGGCAAGCATGTCACAGGATGCAGTCATCGTTTCCACCGCGCGCACCGGCGTCGGTAAGGCCTATCGCGGCGCGCTGAACAACACCGACGGCCCGACCCTCGCCGGTCATGTGATGGCCGAGGCGGTGAAACGCGCCGGCATCGCGCCCGGCGAGGTCGAGGACGTGGTGATGGGCTGCGCCATGCAGCAGGGCACCATGGTGATGAACGTCGCGCGCAAGGGCGCCATCCGCGCCGGGCTGCCGGTGACAGTCGCCGGCACCACCATCGACCGGCAATGCGCCTCCGGCCTGCAGGCGATCGCGGTCGCCGCGCGCTCGGTGATGCTCGACGGCGTCGAGATCGCGATCGGCGGCGGCATCGAGTCGATCAGCCTGGTGCAGAACGAGCACATGAACAGGTTCCATGCCGTCGACGACGAGCTGATGGCGATTAAGCCGGAGATGTACATGTCGATGCTGGAGACCGCCGAGGTCGTCGCCGAGCGCTACGGGATCGGCCGCGACAAGCAGGACGAATACAGCCTCGAATGCCAGCGCCGCGTCGGCGCCGCGCTGCAGGGCGGCCGCTTCAACGACGAGATCGTGCCGTTCACGACCAAAATGGCTGTGGTCAACAAGGACACCAGGGAAGTCAGCTACCAGCAGGTGACGCTGGCCAAGGATGAAGGGCCGCGGCCGGATACCACCGCGGACGGACTCGCCAAGATCAAGCCGGTGTTCGAAGGCAAGACCATCAGCGCCGGCAATGCCAGCCAGCTCTCGGATGGCGCCTCGGCCTGCGTGATCATGAGCGACAAGGTTGCCGCGCAGAAAGGCCTGAAGCCGCTCGGCATCTTCCGCGGCTTCGTCGCCGCCGGCGTCGAGCCGGACGAGATGGGCGTCGGCCCGGTTGCCGCGATCCCGCGGCTCCTCAAGCGGCATAACCTCAAGATCGACGACATCGATCTCTGGGAGCTCAACGAGGCCTACGCGGTGCAGGTGATCTATTGCCGCGACAAGCTCGGCATCGATCCGGACAGGCTGAATGTCAATGGCGGCTCGATTGCGATCGGCCATCCCTACGGCATGACCGGCGCGCGGCTCACCGGCCACCTCTTGATCGAGGGCCGGCGGCGCAAGGCGAAATACGGCGTGGTGACCATGTGCATCGGCGGCGGCATGGGCGCGGCGGGCCTGTTCGAAATCGTCCACTGAGCGGCAACGCGGGAGAGACTTGTGAAGACAGCAATCACTGAACTGTTCGGCATCCAGCATCCGATCATCCAGGGCGGCATGCATTTTGTCGGCTTCGCCGAGATGGCGGCGGCGGTGTCCAACGCCGGAGGCCTCGGCATCATCACCGGCCTGACCCAGCGAACGCCGGAGCTGCTGGCCAAGGAGATCGCGCGCTGCCGCGACATGACCGACAAGCCGATCGGCGTGAACCTCACCTTCCTGCCGAGCTTCACCGCGCCGCCCTATCCGGAATATATCGCTGCTATCCGCGAGGGCGGCGTCAAGGCGGTGGAGACCGCGGGCCGCAGCCCGGAGCAGTACATGCCGGCGCTGAAGGCGGCCGGCATCAAGGTGATCCACAAATGCACCTCGGTGCGGCATTCGCTGAAGGCCGAGAAGATCGGCTGCGACGCGGTCAGCGTCGACGGCTTCGAGTGCGGCGGTCATCCCGGCGAGGACGACATCCCGAACATGATCCTGCTGCCGCGCGCGGCGGACGAATTGAGGATCCCGTTCGTCGCCTCGGGCGGCATGGCGGACGCGCGCAGCCTTGTCGCCGCGCTGTCGATGGGCGCGGCCGGCATGAACATGGGTACGCGCTTCATCGCGACGAAGGAAGCACCGGTTCATCCCAATGTGAAGCAGGCGCTGCTCGACGCCGACGAGCTCGATACGCGCTTGGTGATGCGCGCGCTGCGCAACACCGAGCGGGTTCTGAAGAACAAGGGCGTCGATGAGCTGCTCGAGATCGAGCGCGAGAAGGGCGCCAGGCTGAAGATCGAGGATATCCATGAGCAGGTCGCCGGCGTCTATCCGAAGGTGATGATCGACGGCGAGATGGATGCCGGCGCCTGGAGCTGCGGCATGGTGGTCGGCCTGATCAATGACATCCCGACCGTCAAGGAGCTGATCGACCGCATCATGGCTGAGGCCGAAGCGATCATCCGGCAACGGCTGACCGGCTTCCTCGACGGCAAATTCGAAACCACGCCGGCCCGCGCGGTCGCCTGACGGGAGAGTGCCATGACCGAGCATGTCAAGGTTGACATCGCCGCCGGCGTCATGACGCTGACCTTGCAGCGGCCCGAGAAGAAGAACGCGCTGACCGGCGCGATGTACAATGTCATGTCCGCGGCGCTCAAGCACGTGGAGGCGGATGCCTCCGTCCGGGTGATCCTGTTCCAGGGCGACGGCGACAGCTTCACCGCGGGCAATGATCTGGCTGACTTCGCAAGCCAGGCGCGCGGTGAAAGCGCTGTCGACAGTCCGGCCCACACTTTCATCGAAACCATCAGCAAGGTCGGCAAGCCGATCGTCGCGGCGGTGCAGGGCAATGCGGTCGGCGTCGGCACCACCATGCTGCTGCATTGCGACCTGGTCTATCTCGCCGAGGACGCGCGGCTGATCACGCCGTTCGTCAACCTTGCTCTGGTTCCGGAAGCGGCGTCGAGCTGGTTGTTGCCGCTTCGGATCGGGCACGCGCGCGCCTATGCGATGTTCGCGCTCGGCGAGCCGATGGATGCGCAGGGCGCGCTGGCATCGGGCCTCGCCAATGCCGTGGTGCCGCAGGCCGATCTGCGCAAGAGGGCGCATGACGCGGCGATTGCGCTGACCAGGCGGCCGGCAGGGTCGCTCGGCATGACCAAGACGCTGATGCGCGAGCAGCAACGGATCGCGGCGCAGATCGCCGAGGAAGGCGTTTTGTTCAAGCAGCGGCTGACGACGCCGGAGGCGCGCGAGGCCTTTGCCGCCTTCGCCGAACGGCGTCAGCCCGATTTCACCAAGCTGTCGGCCTGACCGGCGGCGTAACTCACGGACACATCGAGGGAGTGAAAGCATGCGCGTCACCGGCAGCCATCAATACCCGACCATGGAATCCGTGATCTACGGCAGGCCGGCAGCCGAAGCGCTGCGCGAGGAGGCCGAGCGGCTGGACGCCAGGCGCGTCTACCTGATCGCCAGCCGGACGTTGAACACCACGACCGACGAGATCGAGAAAATCCGTCAATCGCTCGGCGATCGCCATGCCGCGACCTTCGACGGCGTGCCGCAGCACACGACGCGGGACGTGGTGACGCAGATCGCGCGGCAGGCCGGCGAGGCCAAGGCCGACCTCGTCGTCGCGATCGGCGGCGGCTCGGTGGTTGATGCCGCGAAGATCGTGCTGATGTGCATGGAGCACGCGATCTTCGAGCCTGATGGCCTCGACGGCTTCGAGACCACGCCGGACCGCCGCTTCGGGCCGTTCCGCACGCCGAAAGTGCGCATGATCGCGATCCCCAGCACGCTGTCCGGCGGCGAATACAATTCCGGCGCGCTGGTCACCGATACCAGCCGCAAGCTGAAGCAGATATTCAACCATCCGATGATGATGCCGCGCAGCATCATCCTCGATCCCGCCATCACGAAATATACGCCCGAGAAGCTCTGGCTCGGTTCCGGGACGCGGGCGATGGATCACGGCATCGAGGCGATCTGCTCCAGCCGCCCCAATGTGCTGGTCGATGCGGTGTGCCAGCAGGGGCTACGCTACATGCACGACGGCCTGCTGCGCACCAAAGCTAAACCCGACGACGTGGCGGCGCGGCTGAGCTGCCAGCTCGGCTCCTGGCTGTCGGCGTTCGGATTGCAGTCGCGGGTGCCGATGGGCGCCAGTCACGCCATCGGCCATGTACTCGGCGGCACCTGCGATGTGCCGCATTATTTCTGCACCGCGGTGATGATGCCGAGCGTGCTCCGCTATAACCGCCCGGCGACGGAGGCCGCCCAGCAATCGATCGCCGCCGCGCTCGGCGCGCCGGGCCGTGACGCCGGCGAAGCCTTCGCCAGCTTCATCGCAGAGCTCGGCCTGCCGCGCCGGCTTGCCGATGTCGGCGTCGGCGAAGATCGGTTCGAGCTGATCGGCCGGAACGCCATGCTGTCGATCTTCACCCGGGCCAACCCGCAGCCGATCCGCGAACCCGGTGACGTCGTCAAGATCCTGAAGCTGGCCGCCTGAGGCATTAGCACCGGAGCAGTCCACCATGGCCGCCTTGCGCATCTTCTCCTATTTGCCGAACCCGCGCGTCTGGAAGGCAACCATCGCGGCGCGGTTCTGCGGTGTCGATGTCGAGGTCAGGGGCGCCTCCGGCAAGGAGTTGCGCGACTGGTTGTGGGACTATGATGCCCGTCCGCTGGCGGAGCATGAGCGCGCCTCGCTGTCGTCGCTGGCGCGAACCGGACGGGTCGGATTGACCGGCGCGCAGCTCTTCAAAACCGATGCGTTCATGGCGGCGCAGCCGTTCGGCAATGTGCCGGCGGCATTCGGCGCCGACGGCAAGGTCGGGATCTTCGAATCGAACAGCATCATGCGCGTGGTGGCGCGGCTCGGCGAGGCAGCGTTCCCGCTCTACGGGCGCGACGCCTATGAGGCGTCGAGGATCGACAGTTTTCTCGATGTCAGCCTGGTGTTTGCGCGGGACTCGCAGATCTATCTGCTGGCGCTGTCGGGCGGCACCGTCGATGCGGCCATTCATGCGCGGGCGAAGGATGCGTTCGCGATCTATGCGTCCGGGATCGAGCAGGCGCTGTCGCCCCGGCGTGAGGCGCTGGTCGGGAACGGCATCTCGATTGCCGACATCTGCTTTGCCGCTGAACTCGCGCTGTTCATGAACGAACACGCGCGGGCCGAGCAATTGCGCAAGCAGGGATTGGCGAAGATCCTGCATTCGGGCGTGCAGGATGAGTATCCGCTGATGTTTGCTCACTTTGACCGCCTGATCGCGCACGAGCACATCGGGCCGGACCTCAAGCCTTACGTCGAGAAGCTGCTGTCGAAGGCGGCCGCCTGACCATGAAGGCCATGGGACCGCAACGCGGAGGGTTGATCGCATGACCGCACCTGTCTGTCTGATATCCGGGGTTGGGCCCGGCACCGGCTCGGCGCTCGCCAGGAGATTCACTGAGGGCGGCTACCGCGTCGCGCTGCTCGCCAGGAACGAGGCGCGCCTCGCCGCGCTCGAGCAGCAGCTGCCGGGCGCAAAAGCCTATCGGTGCGATGTGTCCGATCCCGCGCAGGTCGAGGCGGTGGCCTCGGCCGTGGAGCGCGATCTGGGTCATCCCGCCGTGGTGATTCATAACGCCGTCGGCGGAGCGTTCGGCACCTTCCGCGAGATCGATCCGGAGATTCTCAATCGCAACTTCCAGGTCAACACGATGGGCCTGCTGTACCTGGCAAGGCGGTTCGCGCCGGCGATGATCGGTGCGGGCAAGGGCGCCATCGTCGCGACCGGCAACACCTCGGCCTTGCGCGGCAAGGCCGGTTTCGCGGGGTTCGCGCCGACCAAGGCCGCGCAGCGGATTCTCGCCGAGGCGATGGCCCGCGATCTCGGGCCGCAAGGCGTGCACGTCGCCTATCTCGTGATCGATGCCGTGATTGATCTGGAGTGGACGCGCAAGCGCTGGCCGGATCGGCCGGACGACTTCTTCATCAAGCCGAAAGCGATCGCCGACGAGGTCTGGCACGTCGCCCATCAGGATCGCAGCGCGTGGTCGTTCAATGTCGAGATCAGGCCGTTCGGCGAAGCCTGGTAGCGCCGCGCGGCGGTTGCAGGAATTGGTCAATTCATAAAAGCTCAGGAGGAATTTCATGCTGTTGAAGACGTTTGCCGTGTCCGTTGCGATGCTCGCGGCGCTTGCCGCAGCTCCAATCCGCGCCGAAACGCCAGGGGTGTCGGAGTCGGAAATCAAGGTCGGGGCGACGTTCCCGTTCAGCGGCCCGGCGTCTCCGCTCAGCAACACCGGCAGGGGCCTCATTGCCTACGTGCATTCCGTCAATGACCGCGGCGGCGTCAACGGCCGCAAGATCAACCTCATCACCTATGACGATGCCTACACGCCGCCCAAGGCCGTGGAGCAGACCCGCAAGCTGATCGAGAGCGACGAGGTGGCGTTCCTGTTCAGCCCGCTCGGCACGCCCGGCATCGGCGCGACCATCAAATACGTCACCGCGAAGAAGGTGCCGCATCTGTTCGTCGTCAGCGGCGCGACCAAGTTTGCGAACTTCACCGAGTTTCCGCTGACCACCACGGGACTGCCGAGCTACAACACCGAAGGAAAGATCTACGCCAAATACATCACGCAGACGGCGCCCGATGCGAGGATCGCGATCCTCTACCAGAACGACGATCTCGGCCGCGATTTCGTGGCCGCGTTCAAGGAGGTGCTGAAGGCCGATTTCGACAGGAAGGTGGTGACGTCGCCCTATGAGGTCACCGAGCCGACGATCGAATCCCGCGTGGTGACGCTGAAGGCGTCGGGTGCGCAGGCGTTCCTGATCGCCGGCACGCCGAAATTCGCGGCCCAGGCGATCAAGAAGACGAACGAGATCGGCTGGTCGCCGCTGACCATCGTCAACTATGTGTCGAGCTCGGTCTCCGCGACCATCGTGCCGGCGGGGGCGGACAAGGCGGTGGGCGTTGTCGTGGCGACCGTCACCAAGGATCCGAACGACAAGAAGTGGGCCGACGATCCCGGCATGAAATGGTATCGCGCCCATTTCGAGAAATATCTTCCCGGCGCCGATATCGGCGACAACAATTATCTGTTCGGCACCCAGCAGGGCCAAATTCTGGAACAGGTGCTGAAGCAGTGCGGCGACGACCTGTCGCGCGAGAACATCGTCAAGCAGGCGCGCAACATCAGGGGGCTCGTGCTGCCGACCCTGATGCCGGGCATCACCATCAACACAGGTCCGGACAACAGCATGGCCTATACGCAGCTTCAGCTGCAACGTTGGACCGGAAGCTCATGGGAGCAGTTCGGCGGCGTTCTGAGTGCCGACCCGAACTGAGCCGGGTCGACCGACGCGCTAGTGGAGCCGACGTGCGATCGGCTTCGCCAGCGTGTTTTGCCACTCCCGCTGCGCCGAGCGGTCGCTCGACCGCAGGCTCGCCAGCAAGGCGGTGGTCTTCGGCTGGACCCGCGAGCCGTCGATCACCTCGAGCTGGCCGCAGCGGTTGAGCGTGTGCAGCTTGCGTCCGGTCCACAGCGGCCCCGGCTTGAGCAGATGGCGCACGGCCTGCCGGTAGGTCGTCGGCGACAGTTCGAGCACTTCCGCAAGTCCGAGCGCCGCGCCGTATCCGTTGGTGCAGTCCTGCACCGGCCGCCACAGCCTGCCGTTGACGGTCACGAAATTGCCCGCCGGCCGGGTCGTCGCGCGATCCATCAGGATCGGATTGCTTGCATGCGGCCGCCAGGGGCCGAACAACTGCTCGGCGTAATAGATCGCCAGCGTGTCGGAATATCCGCCGGTGCCGTCGCGCCACGCTCCGAACATGTAGTAGAGGCCGTCATGCTGCGTGATGGTCGCGTCGGCGAGTTCGAGCCCGGACAGCAGCGTGCCCTGCCGTTCCCACTTGTCGGGAAAGCGCACGCATTTGTAGATCGGGACATCCCGATGCGCGGTGCTTTCCGGGATCATCCACAGTTCGCCGTTGTTCTCGATCAGGAACGGGTAGGACAGGTGCCAGGGCTCTTCGAGCACGGGCAGCACGGTGCCGACCGGTCCGTTGCCGTCGAATTCGATCGCGGAGATGATGCCCTTGCCGGTGCGGTGGTCGAGGTCTTCGAAGAACACGAAGGTCCTGCCCTGCCATTTCACCGGGACGGGATCGGCATAGAAGTGATTGCCGGGATCGCCGAGCACGTTCCAGGCAGGTCCCGACAGGTCGCCGGTCCGCCAGACATCCGCGTTCTCGGCGTAGCGCCATCCGACATGCCAATGCGGCGCGTAGCAGCAGAGACGGTAGATTTCCTTCGCGATCGAGGTCGCGACGCCGCGCAGGACAAAGGGTGCGGCATTTCGCGGCGCGCTGCCGGCCGCCGGCGCAGCCAATTGCGGGACCAGCCGCGGACCTCCCGACAGGATCGGCGGCAGCATGGAAAGCGTGCGCGCCATCACCGTTTCGAGCCCGCCGCTCAGGCCGGCGGCGATTTCCGCCGAGGGATGGCCGCGGTCCATGACCATGCCGTCGAGCTCGTTGACGATTTCAATCACCGGCAGGTCGCCGGCGAGAATGGCGGCCAGTGCGGCGGCTTCGCCCGCCTGCCCGTTGAAGCGTGGCCGGAGATAGAGCCCGGCGGAGCAGTTCGGGTCCCGCTCGGCAGTGGTGAAGTCGACCACCACATCGGGGCTGCCCATGCGCGGCCGTTCCGCAATCGTCTTCAGCCTGTCGGCATCGCCCGCCTTGCCCTTGCGCAGCACGATGCGTTCGAGCTCGAACAGCATGTCGAGGCCGGCGGGCCTCGGCCCCGGCGTCGTAGTCCAGGCGATTTGAACGGGAATATCCTGATCGCTGACGCGCAGCGTCTCGCGACGCATCCAGAGTCGCGCCTGCGCGCGATCGCAGCGAAACTCGATAATCATGTCCAGCCCGATTTCCTAGTGCGCGTCCACTCCCACGGCATTGCCGAGAATGCGGACGTATTCCTCTATCATGGCATCCAACGAATAACGCGACTTCAGGCCCACGGCACTTTGCCGCAGCTGGTCGCTCAACAAACGATTGGTCAGGACTCTCGAGACGGCGGCCGAAAACTCGGCCTCGTTCGCAGCGTCAACGAACACCGCGGCAGGCTGTCCCTGGTAGGACAGCACCTCGCGCAGCACGGGAAGATCGTTGACGACGCAGGGAATGCTGGCGCTCGCGGCTTCCACTGCGGCGAGGCCGAAGGTTTCGGCCTGCGTCGGAAATACAAAGACGTCGAGGCACGCCAGGAAATCGGCCATCTGGCGCGGTGGAATCTCGCCGATGAAGTGCAGCCGGTCCGTGACATCAAGCTCGCTCGCCAGGGCTCGCAGCCGTTCCTCATCCGCGCCTTGTCCGGCGAGGGCAAGGTGCCAGGACTGGTCGGAGGCCAGCAGGCGAATTGCCGCATCGAGCCGCTTGTGCGGATGCAGCCGTGCCGCGCAGCCGAGCAGGGTGCGATCCGGCGGCAGCTTGAACTGCTGCCGCGCGACGTTCTTCGGCAGGCTGTGTGACTTGTCGTCGAAGCCATGCGGGACGTGCGTCATGCGCGAGCGATAGGGCGCGGGATAGCGCGCGTATTCACGCTCCATGTCGCGCGAATTCAGCGTGATGCACTGGAAGAAGCCGGTCGAGCCCATGATGATGTCGGCAGCGCGCACCGGCATGCTCATCGACATCGCCGAGGACACCTGGTTGGCGATGACAGGGGCGCGGCTGACGAGGCGCGACACGCCTCCGCCGATCACATTGCCGAAGTGCTGGAAGGTCAGCACGACATCGGGCCTGAGGGTCCTGAGATGACCGGCGAGCGTCCACAGCATCCGCAGCAGCGCCAGCGGATTTCCCGGGCGGCTCGGCGCGCAATAGAATGTATTGGGCGGCTCGTCGAACGAATCCGACTTGCGGAAGAAGAACAGGTTGGCGACGTCATAGCCGCGCGCGGTCAGGCCCGCGCCGACCAGCCGCGATATCTCCTGCGCGCCGGCGTTCTCGGCCTGGGTCTGTACCAGGACGACACGCAGCTTCGGCTTGTTCTCGTTCGATTGATTGCGTGATGCGGTCGATGCCTCGCGCAATTCTGTGCTTGGCCTGTAGTGGAGCACGGCTTCCTCACCCGTCGAAGGAGTGGAGACGGCTCCCTCGCTATTGCGCGCGTGCTTATCACGCGAAGCACGCTCGTACACCGAGTAGCGCGTGTTGAGGTTACTGCTCATTTAGTGCGGTCAGACATCGCCAGCAATCGAGAGCCATTGTCTCACACAAAGGGTACAGCCGGCTCGTTAACTAATTGGTTACGGCCGCATGAAGAGGGGGTAACCGCGGATTAACCATAGATATTTACGTTGGGGCGGTACTGTCAGTTGAATTCGAGTCACAGCCTCATGAAGTTCGGTAACCGCGTAGGCTCGAGCCGTTCCGAAGCCACGGAACCCGCCGCGTCGTGGGAAACTGCCGGCGTGCCGGCCAGCCGGTCCTCTGCGGAAACCACCAAGGGCGTGCTGAGCATTCCAGGCGTGGTGGCATTTTTCCGCGAGAACGGTCAACGCATTCTGATGCTCGCCGCGGTGATCTTCGCGGTCGGCGTCATTCTGCTGATGTTGATTCCGGCGCGCTATGCCGCGACCGCGCTCGTCGTGGTCGACCCGCGCGAACAGCGCGTGACCACCGATCAGGACGTCCTGCCGGGGATCGGTCAGGACGCGGCAGCACTGCAGAGCTATGTCGAGATCGCCAAATCCGATGGATTTCTCGGGCCGCTGATCGAGCAACTCAAGGTCGCCGAGGACAGTGACATCTCCGGCGGCAGGACCGACCCCACGCGGCTGCTCGACCGGTTCCGCAACCGGCTCGATATCTCCCGGCGCGGATTGACCTATGTCATCGCCATCAAGTTCACGTCCAACAACCCGCAGCGTGCGGCGTATTACGCCAATGCGGTGGCTGAGGCCTTCGTCGCCAGCCAGCGTGGCACGCGCAGCGTGGCGACCGACGAGGCCGCCGACTGGCTGAAGAGCCGGCTCAAGACATTGGACGACCGCTTGCGGTCTTCGGAAGATGCCGTTGCGAAGTTCAAGCTCGAGCACCGGATCGTCAACGCCGGCAAGGAATCGACGACGCAACAATTGCGCGTCACCGATCTGACCCAGCAGGTCGCCGCCGCGCGCGCCCGCACCGAGGAGGCCAAGGTCCGCTATGAGCAACTGCAGCGCGACCTGAAGGCCAATGTCGACGGACCCGTCAAGCAGGACCTGCTGAGTGCGCTGCGCGCTCAGCGCTCCGCGCTCAACGACCAGATCGCACAGAAGCGCGGGGTGCTGGGCGACCGTCATCCAGACCTCGTGATGGCTCTCAGCCAGCTCAGCGATCTCAACCGGCAGATCGAGATCGAGCGGAAGAAGAACATCGACACCGCGAAGTCGGAATATGAAGCGCAGCGCGATCAGCAGAAAGCGCTCGAGGATCAGCAGAAGGCGGTCGAACAGCAAATCCTGGTCGACGGTCAGGCGCTCGTCAAGCTGCAGGGATTGCAGCGCGACGCCGATGCCAACAAGAATATCTACGAGCAATTCCTCTCGCGCTACAAGACCACCGACGAGCAGCGGCTGCTGCAGAGCTCGCAGACCAAGGTCGCATCGCCTGCGACGCCGCCGGTGCGCTCGACGCTGCCGCCGCTTCCGCTGTTGCTCGTCGCGCTCGCGATCGTCTCGCTGCTGACGTCGACCGCGATCGTCGCCGTTCCCGGTCTGAATCTTAAGCAGCTCCCGATCAAGGCCATTCCGCCGCTTCGTCGGGCCGAGGCGCCCGCACCGCCGCCGCCCGCCGCGCCGCAACCCGCGCTGCTGCCGGGATTGCCGGTGCTGGCCCGGATTCCCAACATCGCGTCGCCGGACGCCGTCAAAAGCGTCTGGCAGACCCCGATCTCGACGACGGCCGAGCCTGACCTCAGTCCGCATCTTCAGCTGCTGATCGAGAACATCGAGCAGCTTCCGGGAGACCACGGGAAGGTGGCGCTCCTGCTGTCGGTTGAGGGCGGTGCCGGCGGCAGCACCGTTGCACGGTCGCTGAACCGATCCGCCGTCAAAAGCGGCATGCTCAGCGTCCTGATCGAGATGAAAGCCAGGCGCGCCGAGGCCGCGCCGCCGCAAGGATCGGGGATCATCAAGGCCGATCTGCCGTCCGTCGTCGAGCTGCTGGGCACCAGCAGCAAGGCGCCGCCCTATCCGCCGGACGATATTCGCGCCGATTTCGGCCTGATCATCGTCGACGCATCGTCGCTTGCCCTGCAGCCGGCCGCGGTGGCGCTGGCTGCCCATGCCGACCTCGTGATCCTCGTGGTTCGCGAAGGGGCCGCCAACTCGGCTGCGATCGGCAAGGCGCGGGCCGATTTATCCGGGTATGGTTCGGTGCCGACCGCGCTGGTCGTCAATCGCGTGGCGGTCAATGCCGCCGTTCGCGATCCCCAGGGCGAAGCGCTGGGCCTGGCGAGCTGAAGGCGGTTCGGCTGAAGCTAGAGCCTTTCCGTTCCCAGAGTATCGGAACGCGGCTCTGGGTTCTTGTTCTGACGCGAGCCGGTATCCACTTCGTTCGAAAGACGCTTCTAGTCGTTGCTGTCCGCAACGCGGACCGCGTAGGCGTCACCTTTCGACGGCCACAGATGCGACAGCACCAGAATGGATGGGTCGACGCCGGTCCGCCGCCGGCACAGCACGTTGAGCGCGATGGTGGCGACGACCAGCGAAACCGTCGCCGAGATCGCGGCGCCGAGCACGCCGAGCCAGGGAATCAACACGACAAATCCCAGCAGCCGCAACGCCACATTGGCTGCGACAACGGGAACGTAATCGCGCTCATGGCCTGTCAGCTGCAGAACAGCAGCAGAAGGCCCGCCCGCCGCCTGGAAGGCCGTTCCGATCGCGAGCACGATCAACACCCACTGCTGCGCCGCAAAGTGCGGTCCGAACAGGCCGAGCAGATGGGGGGCGCCCACCCAGACAATGACGAGGCCGCTGAGCACGCAGAGAGCGGTCACCTCGGCCATCAGCTTCAGCGTATGTTCGAGCTCGTCGTGATTTTTGCTGAAGTACAGCGAGGGGAGCCGGCGCGCGCCGAACGTGTACAGCGCAGCCGACAGCATGGCGAAGATGTTGGCCAGCCGCGAGGCGGCGAAATAGACGCCGGCGGTGGCCGGATCCAGCATCCAGTAGACCAGGATGACGTCGAAATACTGGTTTGCCGCTTCGAGAATGGAGGCGAGCCAGAACCGGAATGCGCTCTTGTTCCAGCGCGAGGTCTCGAAGCGCGCCGTGACCGACCGCAGGTTCGGCAGCACCCGCACGATCGATACGATCTGCACGACGAGCCCGAGGGCCATGGCGGCCGACATCGCGCTGAACAGCTCGGCGGGGGTGAGCTGCCGGTGGCCGAACAGCACCGCGATCAGGAACAGGACGACGGCGACGCGCCAGAAGAACTCCCGATTGCCTTCGCCCATCAGGATGCTGACCAGCGATCGCGCGATCTGGCTGCCGAGCATGAGCCCTGCATTGACCGCGGTGAACGCCGAGACCGACAGGATCAAGAGCCACCACTCGCCGCGAATGCCTGCCACCGCGGCGATCGAGGCGATCGAAATCAGCATCCCGATCGCTGAGTTCTTCAGGCTCGTCAGCAGCACACCCTTGGTGAAGTCGGTCTGGCCGCGCACCTCATACTCATTGAGAAACCGAACCAGGAGCAGCTCCTGGCCGACCAGGCCCACGACCGAGGCGATCTGGGCGACGGAGAGCAGGGTTGCGAAGTGTCCAAACGCGTCGGGCGTCATCGCCCGCGCGGCCAGCGAGAACAACGCGAATGCGAGCCCGCCGCTACCAACCTTGAGCAGGATGGTCCCGGCAACGCCGCGCGTGACGTCGCGCCGTAACAATTGGAACACGGAGGCAATCACCAGAGACGTCTCAATATCCAGTCGGGGCTGTTGACCGCAGCAATCGGTGAAGCCTGGAGTGTTAATGTTCTCTTGCTAAGATTCCGTTCCTTTCGAATGGCTTCCGGGCCCAACGCAGTTGTGAACGGGGCCACGTCGCGTTGCTCCATTCTGGAACGGCGCCGCCTACCCTGTCCCCAAACGGCGCAGGTCGGATTTGCCTCCAGCGCCGGGTCCAGTGGCGCGGACCTAGCCGGATGAGACGGCGCTTGCGCGTCAACGCCATCTGTCGCTGCTCCATGGCCTGGCAATCGCCTCGCCATCCCGCTGCGGATCCTGCAAAGGTTCGGTTTCATGGCCGACCGTCGTGCAAACCATGTGCCGAGAGACCGCCGATCGTGGTCCGGACGTTTTCATTAACCTCGATTCTGGAACTCGCCGTGCTCGATCGGCAAGGCGGCACCGCAGGCAAGGAAATTGCAGTTCTGCGGCCAACCAGAGCTTTTCCCGTTCCGATGGAATCGGAACGGGGCTCCAGATTCTTGTTTTGACGCGTTTTCTTCACGCGAACCGGTATCCACTTCGCTCGAAAACGCTCTAGCCGTCGGAGCGGACAAACATGATTGCCGAGAAAAGTGTGACCAAGCCGATCGTGGCCTGCGAGGCCGAGGTCATCGAAGCGGACGTCGCAATTGTCGGAGCCGGTTTGGCAGGCTCGCTTGCAAGGGCTGTGCTCGCCCGGGCCGGGTACCGGGTCATCCTGATCGACAAGCGTTCGATCCCGCCGGATGAATTCCGCGTCGAGAAGATCGCCGGACGGCAGATCGATATCCTGCGCCGCCTCGGCTTCATCGACGACGTCGAGGCCATTGCCGCGCCCTATGACCGGGTGCTCAACATCAGGAGCGGCAAGCTGGTCGATATCGGCGTCGGCCGATCCTACGGGATTTCCTATGCCAACCTCGTCAACATGGCACGCGGCCTGACGCCCGATGCCTCGAGCTTCCTGCTCGACCAGGTGACCAATGTCAGCTGCAGCGAGGAACGTCAGCAGTTGACGCTGGCCTCCGGAAAGCGCGTCGTCTCGCGTCTGGTCATTCTGGCGACCGGTATGACGAACATGCTCGGCCACGGTCTCGGAATGCGCCGGCAGATGCTTGCTGCGCGCCACTCGGTCTCGTTCGGCTTCACGATCGCACGGCCGGACAACGCGCCGTTCGATTTCGATGCACTGACCTGCTACGGCGAGGAGGCGGCTGACGGTGTCGACTATCTCAGCCTGTTTCCGATGTCGGGCGGCATGCGCGCGAACCTGTTCATGTTCCGCGATCCGACCGATCCGATCATGCGCGAGCTGCGCCGCGACACCAGAAGGACGCTGCTTCGCCTGATGCCGGGATTGCAGCCTTATCTCGGCGATTTCGAGGTGGTCGGCCAGGTGCAGAACTGGGTCATGGATCTGACTGTGACCGAGGGCCACCTGCAGCCCGGCGTCGTGTTGATCGGCGATGCGTTTCAGACCAATTGTCCCGCAGCCGGAACCGGCGTTGGCCGACTGTTGGTGGACGTCGAACGTCTTTGCACGGACTATGTGCCGCGCTGGCTCAAGACCGCCGGTATGGGCGTGGACAAGATTGCGCAGTTCTATTCAGATCGGGACAAGCTCGCCGCCGATCAGCACTCGCTGCACCTGGCGAACTTCCGCCAGGCCTTGACGTTGAACACCGGTGTGCGCTGGAGCTTGCGGCGGAAGCTGCACTTCCTTCGCCGCATGATCACCCACCGGGTGGACCGGATTCATCCGGGATGGGTGATGCGCGTCCGCAGCGCGCTCCGCTAGCCGAGTCGTCGCGCCGAGATCATGTTCACAATGAGCTGAAGCGCGATGATGATCCGAGCCGATCTCATCGCGCTTTAGCGCGTGCCGGTCGAGGTGCGGACCGGCCTGAGGTCGGTCACACGCTTGGCGGCCTGCTTGATCCAGGGCGCCTGCTTCAAGGCAAACAGCGCGAGCGAGCCGGCCGCACTGCCGGCCTGCGTCACCGCAGA
Source organism: Bradyrhizobium ferriligni (assembly GCF_056837965.1). Taxonomy (NCBI): domain Bacteria; kingdom Pseudomonadati; phylum Pseudomonadota; class Alphaproteobacteria; order Hyphomicrobiales; family Nitrobacteraceae; genus Bradyrhizobium; species Bradyrhizobium ferriligni. The sequence goes on along the minus strand of NZ_JBXEJO010000076.1, from coordinate 20,504 downwards.
CATCGGCGTCGGCTGACCGCCGAACTGCATCTTATAGGGTTCGTCACCGATGGTGAAATCGAGCACCCGGTCGCCGCGCTCGACGCAATCCCTGGCGACGCTCTCGAATGTCAGCGCGCCGATCGATTGGCTCTTGTATCCCTCGATGTCGAACGCCGTCATGACGACGAGGACGCTGCCGCGGTGGACAAGCCCAAGCGCGGTGGCGATGACGCTGCCGTCCATCTTCATGGCGTAGAGCCGGGCAAAGGAGTCCATGCCGCGAAGCGCCACGCTCGAGTAGAAATCGAAATACTCCGGTCGCTGCAACAGGTCGCCATCACCCTGTTCGTGAAACCGCGGTCCGCGAAACTTTCTCATCGTCTCCATGGCTTCGCCGACGGAAGCGCTGTCGTCGCAGCATGAGAAGGTGAGTGTGCCCTTCTTGTGGATCTGGCGCCGTTTCTTTGCCAGCTCCTTCTGGTACGACTTTCCCAATGCATTGATCTGCCATTGCTCGAACGGCGCGACCAGGACCGTCGCGTAAGCGTTGGTATCCATCAGGCTGCGGTGGGGCGCGCCGAGCAGATTCTCGATCGGCATCCTCGCGTCGAGCAGCTTGGGTATGCGCAGCAGGTCGAACGGCCGCAGCAGCTGTCGAAGCCTTTCGCAGGCACGCTGGTCTTGCAGCAGGTCGGTGAAGGTCGCGATGCTGCACACCGGCGACAGATAGTCGGACACGCGGAGATCGGCGAATTCGATGGTGCGCATCGGGCCGCGCCGCACGCGCAGCATCGGCAGCACGGCCGCAAGCGACTTGTTCGCACGATGGCGGACGGCGACGACCAGCGGTCTGGCCGACGCGGCGGGAGCGAGCTTGCGGTAAAGGCTGTCCAGCCATAGCGGATGTTGGAAGGCGGTCGCGTCCGAGCCTTCAAATAACTTCACGTACTCTTCAGACAGGAAGTCGAATGCGTCGTCGATGCTGACATCGAACGCGTCATCATTCTTGTTCATGTGAGACCAAACAAAACGACAGTTTCAAAGCGCCGATTGAATCCGGCACGCCGCCCTTTATAGCAAAGGTCGATCGGCTCGGGCAGCGGCAGAATACGATTTGTATTAACGCAATGCGTCGACCTTTGCACATTGTTGCTGGGTCGAGCCATTGCCGTCATCGTATCGACTGCGATCGGCGTCAACTCGGCGTGGCCGCGTCCCAGGGATCAGCATCGTTAACAATCCCTTAAGGATCAGCTCAATCGCGCCGTGGTGAGATAATCGCACACGGTCTGGACCGGATATTGCAGTTAAGGGCTCGCAAGTCCTGGAGTCCCGCCGAAATGCTGAGTCACAGCCAAAAAACCCGCGCTTCCTACGCAATTTCGTTCCCGCAGGCCGACCGCAAGCCGGCTCGGCGTCTCAATTCGGACATGGCTGCGCCACCTGTCCGGATTTGCGACATATTGCGGGCCGAGCAGATGTCCTCGGCGTCGACGCAGATCGGATCATTGCCACACGGTGCGAGGGAGCGGCGTATCAATCCTGTCGGCAGGGCTGCGACCGCCGGAGTTCCCCGGGCAACCATCGGTGGACTGCGGCTCGCCGTGCTCGATCGCGAGCAGACCGCCGAGTTCATGGTCGAGGCGGTGCATCCGAACCGGCGTGCCAATCGCCCGCTGTATCTGACCTCCGCCAACGGCGAGGTGCTGTCGCGCTGCTCGACCGAGCCGATGACGGACCGGCTGTTCCGTACCGCCGACCTGATCAACGCCGACGGGCAACCGTTGGTCATGGTGTCCAAGCTTCGGTCGCCGAATCCGCTTCCCGAGCGCGTCGCGACCACGGATCTGTTTCACGATGTCGCACGCAAGGCGGAAGAGTTCGGACTGACCTTCTATCTGTTCGGCGCCAACGAAGCCGAGAACAAGGCTGCCATTGCCAATGTCCGCCGGGCCTATCCGGCACTCAAGATCGTCGGCCATTCGCACGGCTATCTGCGCGGCGACGCACTGCGGGCCAAGGTCGACGAGATCAACGCCCTGGCGCCTGATTTTCTCTGGGTCGCGCTCGGCGTGCCCTATGAGCAGGCTTTCGTCGACGAGTTCATGCCTCGGCTCGGCAATGTCGGCGTCATCAAGACCTCGGGCGGGCTGTTCAACTTCCTGTCCGGCTCGCGGCCGCGTGCGCCGACATGGATGCAGATCGTCGGCCTCGAATGGGCCTGGCGCCTGTGGCTCGAGCCGCGGCGGCTGTTCTGGCGCTACCTGACGACCAATCCGCACGCGCTCTATCTGCTGTTCAACCGCACCCGATCCTCGTCAGCGAAGGACTGACGCCTCTAACGAGTGCAATGTGCCGCTCCGCTCCACCGGAGCAGCAGGCTCATTCCATGAGCGGAGTACAACCGAATGGACGGACGTGCGATCGACGGATCGATCTGGCAGGCACCGGGTGTCGGGGCGGAAAATTTTGCCAGGACCGTCGTCGGTTGGTCGATCACCATCAATGTGATCATGTCGATGGGGACCTTCCACGCCGCGCTGCTTCCAACCGAGTTGACCCTGGTGCAGCAGGCCGTCGCCCTGCTGATGTGGGGCGTTCTGATCTACGCAAGCCTGTTCATCCGTCCCTGCCTGCGGCTGGCCCTGAATCTCGACACGCTCGTGATCGTCGCGTTCTATGCGTTCGCCACTGTTTCCGTGCTGTGGACCAACCTCGGCGCGGCGGCCCTGATGAAGGCCGCGGCGCTTGCGATCACGACGCTTGGCGCGTTCTGCATGATCACCCGCCTCGATATCGACGACATCGTGACATCGGCCATCCGCGGCCTGTTCGTGCTGATCGCGGCCTCTGCGTTTTGTGCGGTCGTCCTCCCGGACATCGGGGTCGATCAGACCTGGATGCACAAGGGACAGTGGCAGGGCGTCTTCGAGTCGAAGCAAACCCTGGGCTTCGCCGGCGCCTATCTCATGTTCTTCGCCTGTTATCGAAAGATAGCGGGACAAGGATGGCTGCCGTTCCTCGTGACGTTCGTGCTGGCCTCCACCTGCGTCATGCTCTCGGAGTCGCGCGGCGCCGGCGCCCTGTCGCTGGTTGCCTGCGCGCTACTGATCACCTCCCTGTGGTCGGTCCGGTGCATGCAGGTCTACGCGATGCTGCCATGTGCCATGTGCGTCGCGGCAGCGCTATTGATCCTGTATTTCTACACGACCGGCTACGACTCGATCCATGTCTTCGACACGACGATCGATTTCACCGAGCGAACCTTCATCTGGCAGTACGCCATCAGCCATTTCGATGACGCGCCGCTGTTCGGATTCGGCATCAACGGGTTCTGGACCAATCCGGCGATCTACGACTATTTCAACCAGAACCACGGCTGGGTCCTCGACAATTATCACAACGGCTATATCGCCATTCTCGTCGAGACCGGATTCCTGGGCTATTTCCTGTTCACGGCGAGCGTCTTCCTGTTTTCCTACAAGGTGCTCTGCCTGATCGCAGGGCGGGCGATCGACCGTCTGCACTGCGCGTTGATCATCGGGTTCGTCTTCCTCAACTGCCAAACCAATTTCACCGAGACGGTCTTCCTTCGCTCGACGATGTTCACGTCGGTGCTGCTGATCGCCTTCTTCCTCGCCATTTGCCGGCCGGTGCCGTCGTTGCGCGTACATCCGCGCGAGTTGGAGCAGCCATGACCGCGTTCCGATTGCTTCTGCAAAGAGCCTTCATCATGCTGGCGGCGGCGGCGCTTGCTGTCCCGCTGATCGCGCCGGTGAACGCTGCGGGGCAGGGGGCATCGCCGGACGCGGCGGCGCTGGGGCGCGGCATCAATATTCTCGGCTATGACGGCATCTGGGAAGGCTACCAGAACGCGCCGTTCCGACTGGAAAACTTCGCCGCGATTCGCAGGGCCGGCTTTTCCCATGTCCGGATCAATTTCTTCGGCTTCAGGCATATGGATTCCGGCGACATCCTCGATGATGCCGTCCTGTGGCGCCTCGATGCCGTGATCGAGCAGGTGCTGGCGAGCAGGCTCGTTCCGATCCTCGATGAGCACGACACCGATCTCTGCCAACGCGACGTGGCCGAGTGCGGTGTGAAGCTCAAGGCATTCTGGCGCCAGATCGCATCGCGCTATGCGGGGAAATACCCGGCGCTGGTGTTCGAGATCCTGAACGAGCCCGGCGGCAACATGAGCTCGGCCGAATGGAATGCGCTGCTCGGCGATTGCCTTGCCATCATCCGGGATACCAACCCGCAGCGCAATGTCGTGGTCGCGATCCTGAACACCGAGGAGCTGCCGATCGATCAGCTGGTGCTGCCGGCCGGCGACCGAAACCTCATCGTCACGTTCCACTATTACCTGCCGCTGCAATTCACCCATCAGGGTGCGCCGTGGTCGCCGACCTTCTCGAAGATCGGTCCGTTGCGCTGGGGCTCTGCGGAAGACGAAGCCAGGGCCTCGGCCGATTTCGACAAGATCCGCTCCTGGTCCGAGAAGGAGAAGCGCCCGATCTATCTTGGCGAGTTCGGTGTCTATGAACGTGCTCCCGCGGAGAGCCGCGCGACGTATCTGTCGTTCATGGCGAGACGCGCGGAACGCAATGGCTGGGCGTGGGCTTACTGGCAGTTCGACCACGATTTTGCGGCATTCGACGGCGCCCGGCAGCGCTGGAAGGCGGACATCCTCCGCGCGATCATCCCCTCGGTCCGCTAAGCCGTTCGATTGGACGCCGCGTCCAATTCAGGATCGGCCGGCGGCCTTGACGACGCGATTGTCCCGCGCGGTGAGCACGCCGGCCTTGTAGACGGAGCGACCGGACGGCCGCGCGACCACGGCCTCCTGGATATGCGCGGCGTTCAGGGTCACGAAGTCGGCCTTGGCCCCCACATGCAGGCCGTAGTCCTCGAGCCTGAGCGCCTTGGCGCCGGCCGCGGTGATCATATCGAACGCGATCGCGAGCTCCTCATCGGTGTAGAAACCCGAGCGGTATCCGATCATCATGGCGCGGCCCAGCATGTCGCCGTCGCCATACGGCCACCAGGAGTCGCGGATGTTGTCGTTGCCGCTGAATACGGTGACGCCGGCTTTCCGCAACAGGGCGACGGGCGGGAACGGCCGGCTGCCCGGCGCATTCGTCATGATCGCCACGCCCGAGCGCGCCAGACTGTCGGCGGTCTTCTTCAGCGCGTCGGCAGGAATGTCGCCGAGCCCGTAAGCGTGGCTGACGGTGACGCGGCCCTCCATGCCGAGCGCACGGGTGCGCGCCGCGATCTGCTCGACCTCGAAGGCGCCAAGCATGCCGCCGTCATGAAGATGGATATCGACATCGACGCCGTGCGTTTGCGCGACGCCAAACACGACGTCGAGATGGCCCTCGACATCCCGGTCGAAGCTTGCGGGATCGAGCCCGCCGACGGCGTTGGCGCCGAGCTTGATCGCCTCGTCGAGCAGTTGCGGCGTGCCGGGGCTGGTGAGGATGCCGTTCTGGGGAAACGCCACGAGCTGGATGTCGATCAAATCCCTGTATTCCTCGCGAATCCCGAGGATGGTCTCCAGCGACTTCAGCCCAACAGAACCGTCGACCATGATGTGACTGCGCATCTGCGTCGTGCCATGCCCGATGCAGAGGTCGAGTTGGTTCCGCGCGCGCACGTCCATCGGAGCGGCGGCGGCAAGGTTCTCGGCCTGAAACGCCACCCGCTCATGGACGTCGAATCCGTTGGTGCAGGGACGGTGCGGCCGCCAGGCGTCGCCGTAAAAACTGGTGTCGAGATGGATGTGGCCTTCGACGAAGCCGGGCACGACCAGCGCATTGCCGAGATCGACGATCTCGATCCCGCTCGGCCGTTCGCCTATCGCCTCAATCGCAACGATGCGGCCGCCACGGACCAGCATATCGCGGCTGGTGCCGTCACCGAGCCTGGCATTGATGAAGAGTTTGTCGGCTGGCATCGGATCTGTTCCTCTTGTCGCTTGCGTCGCATGCAGATCGCGCGGCTCTCCATGCCTTGCCTAACACGGTCGGAGGAATAATACTCCGCTCGCACCAGCAGACAAGGAACCGAGAGCGTTGCCGGAGATTGCGAGCAGGGAACAGTTCGATGTCAAGCGCGCAGCTTTTGCCGCGACCATCGGCAACATGCTGGAGTTCTACGACTTCATCACCTACAGCTTCTTTGCGACCGATATCGGGCGCACCTTCTTCCCCGCGCACAGCGAATACGGCAGCCTCATGCTGTCGCTTGCGACCTTCGGCGCCGGTTTCCTGACGCGGCCGATCGGCGGCATCGTGCTTGGCGTCTTCTCCGACCGCGTCGGGCGGCGGCCGGCGATGCTGCTGAGTTTCGCGCTGATGGGCGGCGCGATCCTGACCATTGCGCTGACGCCATCCTATGCCGCCATCGGCATTGTGGCGCCGATCATCGTGATCCTGGCGCGGATGGTGCAGGGGTTCGCGCTCGGCGGCGAGGTCGGGCCGACCACGGCCTATCTGATCGAGATCGCTGCACCGAGGAGCCGCGGCCTCGTGGTCGCATGGCAGCCGGCCAGCCAGGAGATCGCGGCGACGGTGGGCGCGCTTGTCGGTGTCATCCTGAGCAGCGCGATGGCGCCCGACATGCTGCAGGCCTATGGATGGCGCATCGCGTTCCTGCTCGGGGCCGTCTGCCTGCCGTTCGGCATCTGGATGCGCCGCACGCTGCCGGAAACGGTCTCGCATGGGGAGCACGCCGCCGGGCAGGTCGAACGCTTAAGCCATGTGGCGCTGGCGCGCCGGCATCTTCGCGTCATCGTACTGGCGGTGATGATTCTGGCCAGCGGTACGATCTCGACCTATGTGACGCAGTACATGACGACCTACGCCAAGAACACGCTGCATGTGTCGCCGTCGCTGGCGTTCACGGTCTCGCTGGTCAGCAACGGACTGCAGATCATCGGCGCGGTGCTGGGCGGCTGGCTTGCCGACCGGCTCGGACGCAAGCCGATCATGATCTGGCCGCAGCTGGTCGTGCTGGTGCTGACCTATCCGGCTTTCCTGTGGATCGTCCAGGACCCCGGTGCGTGGTCGCTGCTGTTCGGCTTCGGTATCCTGTCGTTCATCGGATCGCTGCCGTTCACCGCGTTCTATGCCGCCTTCACCGAAGCGCTGCCGCAGAACATCCGCGGCGGCGTGTTCGCCACGATCTACGCGGTCGCCATCGCGACGTTCGGCGGCACCGCGCAGCTTGTGGTCACGTGGCTGCTGCACGTGTCGGGGGATCCGCTGGCGCCGTCCTGGTATCTTCTGCTCGCGGCGGCGATCGGCATCGTGGCGATGAGCCTGATGCCCGAGACCGCCCCGGTGAAGACTGGTGAGAAATAACGCCGGCTGACGCGCTTAATCCATGTCGCGAAAGGCGTGGCCGTTGGCCTCGATTTCCTTCACGAGCTGCGGCGGCAGATTGGCCTGCGCCGAGGTGCCGTCGAACACCCAGTCCTTGGCATCGGCAAGGTCGGGAAGACCCGCGCCCTTGCGGACATAAAGACCGACCGATGTCTTCTTCGGATTGATGTAGAGATCGTAGTCCATTGCGCGCCTCCTCTCCATTGAAGTTCAACGGAAGCTCCGGCCACGGCCGGAGACTTCCCGGATGAGTCAACGCCGGTAAGACTAGGCGGGTTTCTTCGCCTCCGGCGCAAGCACCACTGACGCCTCGCTCGTCAGCATCAGGAAGGTGATGGTCTCCTGGAAATACAGCTGAACCGATTTCGCCGAGTGGCTGAGATAGCCGATCGAAAGGTCCTGGCCGATCGAGAGCTGGAAATCGCCGCCGCGGGTGGTGAGCAACGCGCCGCCCTCGATCGCCGGCGCCCAGATGATCTTGCCGTCGATCAGGCGCTGGATGTGCTGCAGCACCGGATAGCCGTCGTCGGTCGCCCCGCCGATCGCGGTATAGGGCTCGGTGCCGAGCAGCAGCGTATAGGGACCGTTCACGCCGGCAAGCCGCAACTGGCTGACCGCCTGCGCGACCACGGCGGGATAGTTCTTGACGCTCGACGGCAGCGTCAGCACCGGGTTGCTGGTGCCTTGACGGATACCCTGAATGCCGGCGGCCGCGTAGCCGTCGAACACCGCGCGATCCTCGGCGAAGGCGATCTTGCGCGCGGCATCCTTGAGCGGATCCCAGTCGGAATCATTCGCGCCGCGCTCGACATCGTCGATCGCCTGGCGCGAGAGCTCGAACGGCACGCGCAGCTCGACCAGCGCCTGGACGTCGCGTTGCGTCGCCTCGACCCCGTCGCCCGGCGCCGCAATCTTCTTGAGATGACCGGTGCCGACCGCGGAGAAATCCGTTCCCTTCGGACCGTCGACGTCGACGACACGGCGCGCCGCCAGATGGCGCTTCAACGTGCGCGAGGCCTCCTCTTCGATCTGGGCCCATGCCGCGTCCGAGATAGGGGCGAGTCCCCGATGAAGATTATTCATGTCCAGCCTCTCCTTTCAGTGAGCCGATCCCGAGCGAGCCGTCGGACGGCGGTATTCCTGGTGCAGGTGTGTCGTCGGCCCCGGCGTCATCCAGAGACGGCTCGGCGGACGAAGGTGCCGGCGCCTCGCTCGCGACGTCCTCCAGGAAGGTCGCGGACGGGACGAAGAACAGCATGCCGGTCACGGCGCGGCTGAAGTCGAGCAAACGGTCGTAATTGCCCGGCGGCTTGCCGACGAACATGTTCTCCAGCATCTGCTCGATCCGGTGCGGGGACTTGGCATAGCCGATGAAATAGGTGCCGAACTCGCCCTTGCTGATATTGCCGAACGGCATGTTGTCGCGGACGATATCGAGCTCCTCGCCGTTCTCGACGATCGTGGTCAGCGCGTTATGCGCGTAGCTCGGCTTCACCGCATCGTCGAGCTCGATGTCGGACAGTTTGGTTCGGCCGATGATCTTTTCCTGCATCTCGACCGGCAGCTCGTTCCAATTCTTCAGGTCGTGCAGGTATTTTTGCACGATCACATAGCTGCCGCCGGCAAACGCCGCGTCCTCGTCGCCGATAATGGTGGCGTCGGTGGCCGCCTGGTCCTCCGGATTCTCCGTGCCGTCGACGAAGCCGAGCAGGTCGCGTTCGTCGAAATATTTGAAGCCGTGCACCTCGTCGGAGGTCGCGACCGCATCGCCGAGCCGCGTCATGATCTGGGTCGCGAGCTCGAAGCACAGGTCCATCGGCACGGCGCGGATGTGAAACAGCAGGTCGCCCGGCGTCGCGACGGCGTGGTGGACGCCATTGATCTCGCGGAACGGATGCAGACCTTTCGGCTTCGGCGCACCGAACAGCCGGTCCCATGCGTCGGAGCCGATGCCCATGACGCATGACAGCCGGCCCTCGAGATCGCGGAAGCCCACGGCACGCAGGAGCGCGCCCAGGTCGGCGCATAGCGACCGCACCACCGCATCATATTCCGGGTTGGGCTTGAGCGTGACCGCAAGGAAGATGGCCGCGCGCGTCAGCTTCGCAGCGACCGGTTGCGGAACGGCTGATGGCACGCATGTCTCCTTGACTAGAACGGCACTTCCACGAGGACAAAAGGCAGGCGCTGGACGCCGGATCGGCGTCCAGACAGGGGCAGAGGAGCATGCCGGTGGAGCCTTTACAAGGGCTCGAATGGCTCACGCGCTTGCAGAGGTGCCTGCCTCAATCGACGGGCTTGCCGGACTTCTCTTCCTCGAGGGTCACCGCAATCGCAGCGTTGGCCGAGAGCCGAACCTTGGAGCCTTCGACACCCGCCACGAAGCCGAGCTCGATGAAGTGGTGATGGCCCTTGTGGAAGCCATCGCTGTCGCTTTTCTTGAGCTTGATGCGGTTGCCCTCGACGTGATCGACGGTGCCGACATGCACGCCATCGGCGCCGATGACCTCCATGTTGTCCTTGATCTTGTGCTGCGTCATGGCGCTCTCCCTGGTTGCAGGTCAGCTTGTATAGTCGGCTTGCATATGATGCCGGCAGACGACGCGGCGATGACAGCGCGTCGTGGGCAGTCCGGCCTGTCTCACACCGGTTCGAATTCGTCCGCGGCCGCGTTCTCCGGCTTCTTGCCGTTGAAGGTGAGGCCGGCCTTGGTAGCCGAGAGTTTTACCTCTGAGCCGTCGCGCACGTTGCCGGAAAGGATCATCTCCGCCAGCGGATCCTGTACGCTGCGCTGGATCACCCGCTTCAGCGGGCGGGCGCCGTAAGCCGGATCCCAGCCCTTCTCCGCCAGCCAGTCGCGCGCTTTCGGATCGAGCTCCAGCTCGATCTTGCGATCCTCCAGCAGCCTGCGCAGCCGCGAGAACTGGATCTCGACGATGCGGCCCATGTCGCTCTTCTGCAGCCGGTGAAACAGGATGATCTCGTCGATCCGGTTGAGGAATTCCGGGCGGAAGTGCGCCCGTACCATGTTCATCACCTGCTCGCGCACCGCGCTTGTGCTCTGGCCTTCCGGCTGGTTGACCAGGTACTCGGCGCCGATATTCGAGGTCATGATGATCAGCGTGTTGCGGAAATCGACGGTGCGGCCCTGGCCGTCGGTCAGGCGGCCGTCGTCGAGCACCTGCAGCAGCACGTTGAAGACGTCGGGATGCGCCTTCTCGATCTCGTCGAACAGCACCACCTGATAAGGCCGCCGCCGCACGGCTTCGGTCAGGGCGCCGCCCTCGTCATAGCCGACATAGCCGGGAGGCGCGCCGATCAGCCGCGAGACCGAGTGCTTCTCCATGTATTCGGACATGTCGAGGCGGATCATCGCGGTCTCGTCGTCGAACAGATATTCGGCAAGCGCTTTCGCAAGCTCGGTCTTGCCGACGCCGGTTGGGCCTAAGAACATGAACGAGCCGATCGGCCGGTTCGGGTCCTGCAGGCCGGCGCGGGCGCGGCGCACCGCGGTCGACACCGCGCGGACCGCTTCGGCCTGGCCGACGACGCGCTTGCCGAGCATCTCCTCCATGCGCAGCAGCTTGTCCTTCTCGCCCTCCAGCATCTTGTCGACCGGCACGCCGGTCCAGCGTGAGACTACCTGCGCGATATTGTCGGCGGTCACGGTTTCGCTGGCGGACGACGTCTCGCTGGCCTCGACAGCCGCGAGCTTCTTCTCCAGTTCGGGAATGCGGCCATAGGCCAGCTCACCCGCCTTCTGGAATTCACCCTTGCGCTGCGCATTGGCGAGCTCGGTACGCAACTGTTCGAGTTCGCCCTTCATCTTCTGCGCATCGGAGAGCTTGCTCTTTTCCGACCGCCATTTCGATGTCATGTCCGCCGACTTCTTTTCCAGATCGACAAGATCCTTCTCGAGTGTCTGCAGGCGGCTCTTGGAGCCGAGATCTGTCTCCTTCTTCAGCGCTTCCTGCTCTATCTTGAGCCGGATGATCTCGCGGTCGAGCGAGTCGAGTTCTTCCGGCTTGGAATCGACCTGCATCTTCAGCCGCGCCGCGGCCTCATCCATCAGGTCGATGGCCTTGTCGGGCAGGAAGCGGTCGGTGATGTAGCGGTTCGACAGCGTCGCGGCGGCGACCAACGCCGAATCCGCGATGCGCACGCCGTGATGCTGCTCGTACTTGTCCTTCAGGCCGCGCAGGATCGAGATGGTGTCCTCGACCGTCGGCTCGGAGACGAACACCGGCTGGAAGCGCCGGGCCAGCGCTGCGTCCTTCTCGACATGCTTGCGGTATTCGTCGAGCGTGGTGGCGCCGATGCAATGCAGCTCGCCGCGGGCGAGCGCGGGCTTCAACAGGTTGGATGCGTCCATCGCGCCGTCGCCCTTGCCAGCGCCGATCAGTGTGTGCATCTCGTCGATGAACAGGATGATGCCGCCCTCGGCCGAGGTCACTTCCTGCAGCACCGACTTGAGCCGCTCCTCGAACTCGCCGCGATATTTTGCGCCGGCGATCAGCGCGCCGAGATCGAGCGCGAGCAGCGCCTTGTCCTGCAGGCTTTCCGGCACGTCGCCATTGACGATGCGCAGCGCGAGGCCCTCGACGATCGCGGTCTTGCCGACACCGGGCTCGCCGATCAGGACGGGATTGTTCTTGGTCCGCCGCGACAGCACCTGGATGGTGCGGCGGATCTCCTCGTCGCGGCCGATCACCGGGTCAAGCTTGCCGTCGCGCGCGGCCTGGGTCAGGTCGCGGGCGTATTTCTTCAGTGCGTCATAGGCGTTCTCGGCCGACGCGCTGTCGGCGGTGCGGCCCTTGCGCAGTGCGTTGATGGCCGCATTCAGGTTCTGCGGATTGACGCCGCCCTTGGCGAGCAGCTTGCCGGCCTCGCTGTCCTTGTCGGCTGCGAGCGCCTGCAGCAGGCGTTCGACCGAGACAAAGCTGTCGCCGGCCTTGTCGGCGGCCTGTTCCGCCGCCGCGAAGGCGCGCGCGGTCTCGGGCGCCAGATAAATCTGTCCCGAGCCGGCGCCGCTGACCTTCGGTACCTTCGCCAGCGCGTCTTCGGTGGCCTTGAGGATCGCGCGCGAGTTGCCGCCAGCACGGTCGATCAGGCCGGCCGCGAGGCCCTCATTGTCGTCGAGCAGCACCTTCAGGATGTGAAGCGTCGAGAACTGCTGATGCCCCTCGCGCATCGCGAGCGATTGCGCCGACTGAATGAAGCCGCGAACGCGATCAGTATATTTTTCTATGTTCATCGTGGCACCTCAAGGCAACGCAGGCTCGTCGAGATCAAGTCAGCCACGCAGTCCCGCCGGCGACAGATGGCGGAACGATGACATCCATCATGCAACAGTCCCGTGCAATTGCGCCGGCGGAAAAACCGCGGGCCAGAGGCCGCCGCATCTCGCATCGTGTGGTCCTTTCAGGGGAGTGTCAATCGCGGAGCGCGCTCGCTGGGATGCTGCGGTTAAGCCGTTGCGAGGGCTGATGTTCGTCTCTGGCACTCATCCGGGAGCACTGCTACGGCCGCGCCGGCAAGCCGGATGCACGCATCGCGCTGATTGCGGTTCGATGGATAGCCGTGCTCGCGAAGCGAGCGCTGGATGAGCATGGATCGCTGTGATCGTACAAGGGCCCAAGTCATGTTCGGGACACGCTGTTGGAATCGATCACGTCGCGTTTCGCGTAGCTCGCTCGATGATGCAGAGAAGCAGCGCGCGATGTTCCACTGAATCGCGCGACGTTGCATCACGGCGCACTCTGAACCGACCATGAATAGCCGCGTGAGCGCGTTTCCGTTTGCGTCGATGCGTTTCAGGCTGGTGTAAGGTCAAGGCGCTAGCGATGAAGTGTGTCGGTGCATTGCCGATGCACGGAACTTTTGTTCCGTCTCACGTCGAACGTGCTCATCGAAGAGGCTCCCAATGACAACTCGTCTCCTTTCGACCGTGTCGTGTGCAGCGATTGCCACGGCGCTGTTCTATGCGACGGCGGCGCCCGCAATCGCGCAGGATGCGGCATGCGCGCCGGTCTCGGCCGTCGAGACCGCGCCGCCACCGTTGCCGACTTACGATCAGCCGCCGGTGCCTGGTCCCGGCTACATGTGGTCGCCGGGCAATTGGTCGTGGGACGAGGAGCGCGGCGATTACTACTGGGTGCCGGGCACCTGGGTGCAGCCGCCGCGGGTCGGACTGCTGTGGACGCCCGGCTACTGGGGCGCGTTCGGCGGCGGCTTCATTTTCCATCAGGGCTATTGGGGTGATCGCGTCGGCTTCTACGGCGGCGTCAATTACGGCTTCGGCTACGGCGGTTCAGGGTATGAAGGCGGCCGCTGGGATCACGGCAACTTCTTTTACAATCGCACCGTGAACAATCTGCAGGGCGCGCGGATCACCAACGTCTACGAGAAGAACGTCACGATCAATCAGACCACCGTCAACAACGTCAGCTACAATGGCGGCCGCGGCGGCATCGAGGTGCGGCCGACGCCGGCCGATCGCGCGATCGCCAAGGAGCAGCACTTCGCGGCGACGCCGTTGCAACGCAAGCAGGTCGAGACCGCAAGCCAAGATCCGAGCCTGTTCAAGCGGACCAACAATGGCGTGCCCGCTGTCGCCGCAACGGCGCGTCCCGGCGAGTTGAAGGGACCGGGCGTGGTTCGCGCGCGGGCGGCCGGCGAGGCGGTGCCTGCCAACGCTGCACGGCCGGCGGCCGGGGAGCCGGGGCACCCGGGAGCTGCAGCCGCGCCCGCAACAGCACCGGCTGCTTCCCACGCACTCCCGGTCCCGGGGAAGGAGCTTCCGGCGGCGCATCCACCGGCCGAGGCGAACAAGCCCGCGGCCGAGGAGAAGCGCGCGGCACCTGCTCCCGAGACGAAGGCCGAGCCGCATCCTGCTGCACCGGCGCCTGCCGGATCCCACGCGCTTCCGGTTCCCGAGAAGGGCGTTGCGGCGCATCCGCCCGCCGAAGTGAACAGGCCCGCGGTTGAAGAGAAGCGCGCAGCGCCTGCCGCCGAGCCGAAGCTTGAGCCGCGTCCTGCAGAAGCGGCGCGGCCTGCCGTGCAGGAGAAGCGGCCCGAAGAGGTGCGCAAGGATGAGCCGCGTCCCGAGCCTGCCGCGAAGCCCGTCGCGCGGCCTGAACCAGCGAAGCCCGAAGCACGACCGGAGCCTGCGGCAAGGCCGGAAGCGCGCCCGGAGACGATGGCGCGCCCCGAGCCGCATCCGCAGGCCGCCCATCCCCAGCCCGCCGCACGGCCGGAGCCACACGCCGCTCCGCATGCTGCGCCCGCGGCAAGTCATCCCGCGGAGGAGAAGCGGCAGGAGCAACACTAGAGCATGTTCGGTTCTGATTGAATCAGAACCGAAGCTCTAGATTCCTGTTTTGACGCGTTTTCTTCACGCGAACCGGTGCCCGCTTCGCTCGAAAACGCTCTAAGGCACGTCCGCGCTCCGCTGGCTCGTTTCGGCGGAGCGCGGTATTGTCCCGCCTGTGCGCAAGCGATCATCACTGGAGGTTGGTCATGGCACAGAGTCACGGTGGCGATGGACAGCTCGACGATGGCAAGCCGCGCCTGAGCGAGGACGATATGCAGCGCGCCCTGCTGGGTCCGCGGGGCGTGCCCGGCAAGCCGGATACCGCCAAGATGACGCCGCAGCAGCAAAAGAACATGCCGAACTATCTGGACCCCGGACATACATCCTAGCTCGTCATGTGACGTGAGCGCATGCTGCGTCGGCCGCTTCCGGGCGGCGCGCCTGCGCACTTGCAAATCGCCTGCTTTTGCGCCCTCATGATTGCAGGTGCACTCACGGTGTTGCGGAGCAGGTTGTGAGAAATCCGTACGAGGTTCTTGGCGTTGCCCCGACGGCGTCTGCGGCCGATATCCAGAAGGCCTATCGAAAGCTGGCGAAGAAGCTGCACCCGGATCTCAATCCGGGTGACAAGGCGGCCGAAGACAAATTCAAGGAAGTCGCTGCTGCGAACGATCTGCTCTCGGATGCCGAGAAGCGCAAGCGCTTCGACGCCGGCGAGATCGACGCTGATGGCACCGAGCGGCCGCAGCATCGCTACTACCGGGATTTCGCCACCGCCGATGCGGGGCATCCCTATGCCGACAGTTCCGGCTATGCCGATTACATGGACCAGGACGACGCCTTCGCCGAGTTGCTCCGGCGCAGCGAGCAGGCGCGCGCCAACCGGCGCGGCCGCGATTTGCATTACGCTCTCGCGATCGACTTCGCGGAATCGATCACCGGCGCGAGCAAGCGGCTGACGCTTCCCGACGGCGGTACGCTCGAAGTGACGATCCCGCCGGGGCTCGTCGATGGCCAGATCATTCGTCTGCGCGGCAAGGGCATGCCCGGCAGCGGGAAGGGCGGTCCCGGCGATGCGCTGATCGAGGTGGAGGTTCGCCCCGACCCGCGCTTCACCCGCGAGGGTGACGACATTACGCTGGAACTGCCGATCTCGCTGTCCGAGGCGGTGCTCGGCGGAAAAGTCCGCGTTCCGACGCCGACCGGTGCCGTGACCATGACGGTTCCGAAGGGATCGAACACCGGTACGACCATGCGGTTGCGCGGCAAGGGCGCGCCCCACGTCGGTGGAGGCCATGGCGACGAGCTCGTCAAGCTCAAGGTGGTCCTGCCCAAGGGACCCGATCCCGAGCTCGAGGCGTTTGTATCGAACTGGGATCGAAAGGCGTTCGATCCGCGCGAGGATGGTGCATCATGAACAAGCAGCAGTTCCTCACCAGTGCAGGTCTGGAGGTGCAGACGCTGGAGTTCTGGATCGAGCAGCAATGGCTCGTGCCGGACGAGACCGCCAGCGAGGTCAGCTTCTCCGACACCGACGTGGCGCGAGCGCATCTGATCCGCGACCTGAAGGGCGACTTCGGCGTCAACGACGAGGGCATCGACGTCATTCTCCATCTGGTCGATCAGCTGCACGGCCTGCGCCGTGCGTTCGAGCAATTGCACAAGGATATGGCGTCACCACCGCGCTAGGCGCCTCACTTACGACGAACCTCAGCCTTGAGATCAGCCTGGGAGACGATCATGACGTACAAGCCGACGCCGCTGGCGCATGGCGAGATCGACGTTCTTATCCTGCAGGCGCTGGTGCGCAAGCTGATCGCGAAAGGCGTGCTGACGCCGGACGACGTCCGCTCGATGCTGTTCGAGGCCGCCAAGAATCTTGACCTCGTCGGCAGCGAGCTGACGACGGAAGCCGCCAACATCATCGTGCAGGAAGATCTGGCGCCGGCATTTCTTGGCGGCTAGAGCATGATCCGGAGAAGTGGAAGCCGGTTTTCCCTCGCGACAAACGCGAAGCGTTTGCGCAGAGATCATGCTCGAATGAAGTGGCGTCAGGTCTGGCCGCTGCGGGTGGAAACCAGCCGGATCCGGGTGACCTGACCGGCACTGCCGGCGAGATAGGCTTGCGCGTCACGCACCAGCCGCTCCACGGCGGCCGCGTCATAGCTTGGATGACGGGTGTTCAGGTGCAGGTCGGTCTCGACCTGCATGACGTTTGTCGTCTCCGCGGCGCCGATCTCGACGGAGAACGACACCAGCGAAACGTGCGGGCTCTTGAAGGCCATGTTTTGATCTCCCTCATCGCGTGACGCGCGCGTGCATCGGTGCGGCGGGCGTAATCTATCTCAAGCAGCCGAATCCTGCTCGGCGGTTCGCATAGCAGCTGGCCGCGCCCTGTCGAGCTCCTCGATCATGCCGCGGGCGATCTCGCGCTCGCCCATGATCACGATGTCGGCGCCAAGTGCCTTGAGATGATCGACCTCGGCGTCGGAATGCGCACGGGCGATGATCTGAATATCGGCATTCGCGGCGCGCGCCTGCTCGACGATCTGGCCGGCCTCGAAGGCTTCGGGAATCGCGATGACCAGCGATCGCGCGGCGGCCGGATTGGTCGCGCGCAGCACGCTGGCACGCGCGGCGTTGCCCATCAGGGCTTCGATGCCCCGCTCCTTGAGCTTGGCGACCATGTCGTCGGACGCCTCGATCGCGAGGAACGGCGCGCTGCGTTGATGCAGCGCATCGCCGACGATACTGCCGACCCGACCGTAGCCGACCAGGATGGTGTGATCCTGCAATTCGGTGACCGGGATTGGTTCAGAAGCTGCGGCGGTTGGCGAGGAAGCCTGCGGCTTCTCGAGCCGCGACGTCAGCCAGTCGACCACCGCGAACACCAGCGGGTTGAGCATGATCGAGACGATCGCGCCCGCCAGGATCAGGTCGCGGCCGGCCTTCGGCAGCAGATTGAGCGCAACGCCGAGTTCGGCCAGGATGAAGGAGAATTCGCCGATCTGGGCGAGGCTCGCCGAGATCATCAGGGCGGTTGCCATCGGATGACGGAACAGCACAACGATCAGAAGGGCGGCGATTGACTTGCCGACCACGATGACGAACAGCGTCGCGACGAACGGCCAGGGCTCGCGCACCACGCTGAGCGGATCGAACAGCATGCCGACGGAGACGAAGAACAGCACCGCGAACGCATCGCGCAGCGGCAGTGTTTCCTGGGCCGCGCGCTGGCTGAGCGGCGATTCCCGCAGCATCATTCCGGCGAAGAAGGCGCCGAGCGCCAGCGAGACACCGAACAGCTTGGTCGCGCCGAACGCGATGCAGAGCGCGATCGCGAGCACGGTCAGCCGGAACAGCTCGCGCGAGCCGGTATGCGCGATGTAGTGCAGGATCCACGGGATCAGCCGGCGCCCGACCACCAGCATCAGCGCGATGAACACGGCGATCTTGATCAGCGTTAGCACCAATACGCCGGTCAGCCCGAGACCGAAACGGGCGGCGAGCGGGTCGGAGGTGAGCGCCGCGCCATCGCCGCCCTGCAAGCTCGCCACCGCCGGGAACAGCACCAGCGCCAGCACCATGGCGAGGTCTTCGACGATCAGCCAGCCGACCGCGATCTTGCCGCGTTCGGTGTCCATCAGGCGGCGCTCCTGCAGCGCGCGCAACAGCACGACGGTACTTGCGACCGACAGCGCGAGGCCGAACACCAGGCCCGCGCCGACGGTCCAGCCCATCAACAGCGCAAGGCCAAGGCCCATCAATGTGGCGACTGCAATCTGCGCAATCGCGCCGGGCACCGCGATCGCGCGCACCGACAACAGATCGTTCAGCGAGAAATGCAGGCCGACGCCGAACATCAGGAGAATGATACCGAGCTCGGCGAGCTCGGTTGCCAGCGCCTGATCGGCGACGAAGCCGGGCGTGAACGGACCAACGGCCACGCCTGCGAGCAGATAACCGACCAGTGGCGGAACCCGAAAGCGCTGGGCGATGGTTCCGAAGACGAAAGCTAATCCGAGACCCGCTACGATGGTCGCGATCAGAGGTGTGTCATGCGGCATTTCGCCTTGTCGCACAGCATCCCTGGCGGTGCACCGCGACCATTTGAGGCGCGGCATTCCGCGCGAAACTGTGATCTATTGCTCATGACGTGAGCATATGATCTCATGTCGGGATGGATCCGCGGCTTCCCGAGACCGATCTCGTCATCTTCGACTGCGACGGCGTGCTCGTCGACAGCGAGGAATTGAGCTGTCGCTGCCTTGCCGAGGCGATGGTGCAGGCCGGGATCGGGATGACCACCGAGCGGGCGCTCGAACTCTTCCTCGGCCGCAGCACCACGGCCTTGGTCGACTACTGCCGGGGCGTCGGAAAGCCGTTGCCCGCGACCTTTCTGCCCGACCTGGCGCTGCAGGTCCGTGAGACCTTCCGCTCCCGGCTGAAGCCGATCGCCGGCATCGCGGCGGTGCTCGCGGAATTGCGGCTGCCGTATTGCGTCGCCTCGTCGAGCGATCTCGAGCGGGTGAAGTTTTCGCTGGAGCTGACCGGCCTCGCCGTCAGCTTCGGACCGCGGCTCTATACCGCGCAGATGGTCAAGCACGGCAAGCCGGCGCCGGATCTGTTCTTGCATGCGGCAAGCGCGATGGGCGCCACGCCGCGCCGCACGCTCGTGATCGAGGACAGCGTCAGCGGGGTGATGGCCGCGAAGGCGGCCGGCATGAAAGTGTGGGGATTTGTCGGCGGCGCCCACTATCGGTTGGCGGATGGCAGTGCTCTGCTGCGGCAGGCCGGGGCGGATCGAATCTTCGCCGCGATGACGGATTTCTGGATGGAAGGCTGACGCAAGACGATGGCTGCGCCCGACAACGAAAAGTCTCGCCTCGACGATGCGGCGCGCGCCGGCTGGCTGTATTTCATCGCGGGCCATACCCAGGATGAGATTGCGAAAATGCTGCAGGTGTCGCGCGCCTCGGCGCAGCGCCTGGTATCGCTGTGCCTGGCGGAGCGGCTGATCACGTTTCGCCTCGAACATCCCATCGCGGCCTGCATGGAGCTGGCCTCCCGGCTGAAGGCGCGGTTCGACCTCGTGCATTG
The DNA here is from genome assembly GCF_056837965.1 of Bradyrhizobium ferriligni. Classification (NCBI taxonomy): domain Bacteria; kingdom Pseudomonadati; phylum Pseudomonadota; class Alphaproteobacteria; order Hyphomicrobiales; family Nitrobacteraceae; genus Bradyrhizobium; species Bradyrhizobium ferriligni. Next base: position 722 of record NZ_JBXEJO010000076.1, on the reverse strand, counting down.
CGACGTCGTGCCGACCGATCCGGCGGCGCCGCTGTCGAATGCAGGAATCGCCGAGCGTAGCGCCAATCTGCTGGAGACGACGCTACGCTCGGAGACGCCGGTGATCGTCGCGCTCGGCACCGGCCGCGCGGTGCGCGCCGCGGTCGAGCGGGTCTCGCCGATCGAGCGGCCCGATCACCAGATCGTCTCGCTGGTCGGCAACATCTCCGCCGACGGCTCGGCGAGCTTCTACGACACGGTGGGACGGCTCGCCGACCGCACCGGTGCGCGTCATTACCCGATGCCGCTGCCGTTCCTGATGTCGAGCGAGGACGAGCGCAACCGGATGGTGCGCATCGATCCGATCGCGCGGGTGAGGGCGGTCGCCGCCAAGGCCGATCTGCGGTTGATCGGCATCGGCCAGATGGACCAGAAGGCCCAGGTCCATGTCGACGGCTTCGTCACCCGCGAAGAGCTGCTCGAGATGATGCGGCTCGGCGCGATCGGCGAGGTGACCGGCTGGGCCTATGACGCCAGGGGCCGCCTGATCAAGGGCGGCACCAACAAGCGGCTGACGAGCATCCCGCCGCAGATCCCCGCGGAAGCGATCACGATTGCCGCGGCGGTCGGCGCCGCCAAGGTGCCGTCGATCAAGGCCGCATTGGCGGGCCGGGTCATCAACGGCCTCATCACCGATGAGGCCACCGCGCGCGCGGTGCTGGATCTGGCTCTTATACACATCT
>NZ_JBXEJO010000075.1:0-48487 GCF_056837965.1 Bradyrhizobium ferriligni | reverse complement strand
GCAATGCCCGCCCCCGTCACATTCCCCATCTCCATGTCCCGGCCTCCAATGGCATCCCGATTCTCGCTTGCTGCCAGGCTGTACTCGACGTTTGCGCTGATTGCGGCGCTGACCGCGGCCATCACCTTCCTGTCCGAATACAATGCGCGGCGCAATGCCGAGCTGACCGAGGCCGTCGACCTCGCAAGCCGAGCCGCACTCAATGTCGAGCGGGTCAATTCACTGGTCTACGCCGTGGTGATGGAATCCCGCGGCATCTACATGTCGACCGATCCGGTAGCGGTGAAGAAATACGGGGACGGGCTACTGGCGTTCAACGAACGCATTCTCGGCGTGGTCAAGAACTGGGAAACGCTGGTGCAGGCCGACGACGCCGCCCAGTTCGCGGTGTTCAAGAAGCGCATCGAGCAGTTCATCGATTTCCGCAAAGAGCTGGTACGCCGCGGCATCGAGATCGGCGCCGCAGCCGGGCGGGAGTGGGGCGACAACGACGCCAATCGCGACGTGCGCACCGCGCTGAACAAGGATCTCGAGGCGCTCTCCAAGGTCTATGCCGAGCGCAGCAAGAAGCTGGCGCGGGAGACCGACACCAACCGCACGATGGCACTGGTGCTGACCGGCCTCGGCGCCGCGGCCTTGATTGTGGTGGTACTCGGCGTGCTGATCATCGCCCGCTCGGTGGCTCGGCCGCTGTCGCAGATCACCACGACGATCAAGCGCGTCGCCGAGGGCACCGACCAGGTCGAAGTACCGCATGTCGGGCGCAGCGACGAGATCGGCGCACTGGCACGCGCCATCAAGGTCTTCCAGGACGCGATGGACCGCAATCGCAGCCTGAACGCGCAGGTCGTACAGGAGTCCGAGGCGCGCGACGCGCGCGGCCGGCATATCGAGACCTTCGTCGAAGCGTTCCGTGGCACGATCGGCGAGGTGCTCCGCGCGGTACACGACAACGCTGCGACGATGCGCCAAACCGCGCAGACCATCGCAACCGTCGCGTCGGACGCCAGCGGCCGCGCGGTGGCTGCGGCAGGCGCCACCGAACAGGCCTCGAGCAACGTCTCCGCGGTGGCGGGCGCAGCCGAAGAACTCTCCGCCTCGGTCGAGGAGATCGGCCGCCAGGTCAAGCAGTCGTCCGGCGCCGTCGATCAGGCCGGTGTACGCACCGACCGCTCGATCACCGAGATCGAGGGCCTTGCCGCCACCACCCAGCGCATCGACGGGGTGCTGAGCCTGATCCAGGCGATCGCCGAGCAGACCAACCTGCTCGCCCTCAACGCCACCATCGAAGCCGCCCGCGCCGGCGATGCCGGCCGTGGCTTCGCCGTCGTCGCGCACGAGGTCAAGGCGCTCGCCGGCCAGACCGCGAAGGCAACCGCCGAGATCAGCGAGAATGTGGGCCTGATCCAGGCCTCGACCCGCAACTCGGTGGCCGCCGTGCGCGAGATCGGCCAGGCGGTACGCGAGATCAGCAACGTCACCGCGAACATCGCGAGCGCGATCGGCCAGCAGGACGCGGCCACGCGCGAAATCTCCGCCAACGCACAGATGGCCGCCCAGGGCAACGAGACCCTGGTTACCAATGTCGGCTCGCTCCGCGACGATATGGACCAGACCAGCAAGGCGGCGGAATCGGTGCTCGCGGCCTCGAACGATCTGACCGCAACAGCCGAGACGCTGTCGCGCGAAGTCGAGCAGTTCTTCCGCAACCTGCGCAGCGACGCGGCCGACGGCCTGCAGCGGACCGGAACCTGAGCCGATCCCGCGATGTTGCGAGGCCCTACGACAGGGCCCCGGCAATCTGGATGGTTAAGACTCTCCCAACGCACGGACGCAAATTGCGTCCGCTTCAGGTCGCATTTCTCAATTTGATGCCTCCATAGAAAGCGTCACTGCGCGGGAAAGTGGAAGCGAGCAATGAACGGGCTTTTGCCAAGGCCGAAGGCGGTGCCGACCAAACGGCTCCTTGCGCTCGGGATCGGCCTCGTTCTCTGCTTTTCGGCGATCTGCGCATCCATTCTCTGGGAGATGGCGGGCAAGGACTATCGGCATGCGAAGGAAGGCGCGACCAACCTCGTCGCCTCCATCGCCAGCGAGATCGACCGCAACATCGACCTCTACGACCTCTCGCTCCAGGCGGTCGCCGACGGCGTCAAGCTGCCGGAGCTCGGCAAGATCAGCCCGGAGCTTCGCCAGGTCGTACTGTTCGACCGCGCCGCCACAGCCAAGGATCTCGGCTCGATCCTCGTGCTGAATGCGGCGGGGGACGTCACGCTCGATTCCAGGACGTTGACACCGCGGGCCGCAAATTTCGCCGATCGAGACTTCTTCCGGGCGCATCAGACGCGAGCGGACAGCGGACTGTTCATCAGTGCTCCGTGGATTACTTCTGATGGCGAATATCTGATCAGCCTCAGCCGCCGCATCAACAATGACGACGGCTCCTTTGCCGGCGTGGTCGCGGGCAGCATGCGGCTCAGCTATTTCCACAATCTGTTTCGCAAGCTGAACTTCGGCTTCGGAGACAGCATGGCGCTGTTCAACAGCGATGGCGTCATACTGATGCGCGCACCGTTCGACATCAGCAAGATCGGGCAGAGCATCAAGGACTCTCTGGTCTTCAAGCAGTTTCCGGCACGACAATCCGGCTCCTACATCACGAAATCGATCGTCGATCATGTCAGCCGGCTCTATGTTTTCCAGGCGGTCGGACACAATCGCCTGCTCATCGCCGAGGGTCTCGCGCTCGACGGCATCTATGCCGACTGGTGGCAACAGCTCTGGCTGATCGGCAGCGTGGTTGCAGCGCTCTGCGGCTTCTCGATCGTCCTGATGTTCTACCTGGTGGCCGCTCTCAAACGGCGGGCCGCCGCGGAAGACCGGCTCGCGCACCTCGCGAACACGGATGCACTGACAGGCCTAGCCAACCGCCGCCGCCTCGACGATACCCTCGACGTCGAATGGCGCCGTGGCATGCGCGCAAAGGCGCCGGTCTCGCTTCTGATGATCGACGTCGATCATTTCAAGATCTACAACGACACCTACGGGCATCAGGCCGGCGACGCAGTGCTCACCACCGTGGGACGGTGCATCGCAAGCAGCGCCAAGCGTGCAACCGATCTCGGCGCCCGCTATGGCGGCGAGGAGTTTTCGGTGTTGCTGCCGGGCATCGGCAAGACGGGCGCCCTGGAAATTGCCGAACGGATTCGTGCCAAGCTGGCGGCTGCGCGGGAATCCGAGCCTGAGTTGCCGACCGTCAGCATCGGATTGTCCTGCCTCGTCCCGGACCACGAGCGCACGTCGCGCGATCTGCTCAAGGCTGCAGACCTCGCGCTCTATCAAGCCAAGCGTGAAGGCCGCGACCGCGTCATCGTCAGCCCGATCGGGTGGGACAAGTCGGGCAAGCGGCACGTCGCCTGATCGCGATCGTATTGGCGCGGTCGAGCGCGCCGCGCGCCCGTCCCGGCTCACTCCACCGGCAGCACGTCGACCGCAACGGCGAGCTTTTGCTTGCGCGCGCCGACGATGACGCCGTCGACCGGCGAGACGTCGGCAAAGTCGCGGCCGATGGCGAGAATAATGTGGTCGCTCCCGACCATCAGATCGTTGGTCGGGTCGAACCCGACCCAGCCAAGCGCGCTGCCGCACCAGACCGAGACCCAGGCATGGGTGGCGTCCGCGCCCTGCAGCCGCGGCTGGCCCGGCGGCGGAATGGTGCGCAAATAGCCGCTGACATAGGCCGCGGGCAGGCCGAGGCCGCGCAGCCCTGCGATCATCACATGGGCAAAGTCCTGGCACACGCCATGGCGCTTCTCGAACACGTCGCGAAGCGGTGTCGAGATCACGGTCGCCTTGGGATCGTATTTGAAGTCGTTGCGGATGCGGCGCATCAGGTCGGACGCACAGGCAAGGATGCCGCCACCGAGCAAAAAGCTCGCAGAGGCGTAGGCCGTCACCGGCCGCAGCACCGGCACCAGCGCGCTGGCAAAAACGTAGCCGACCGGCGAGGCCGCGTCGAGGCTCAACGCCTCGAACGCGTTGTCACGCACGTCCTCCCAGGGCGGACTGGCGGCGCCGCGCGCCGGCGGCTGCCGCGCCACGGAGACCCGCGAGCGGGCATCGATGCGCAGACTGCGATGCGCGGTCTCGATCAAAACGCTTTCCGTGAGCGTGCCGAAGAAGTCGCGCCTTGTGGTGCGTTCCGCGGGCCTCGGGCGGATCTCGACCGAATGCGAGATCAGCTGCTGCCCGTCGCCGCTGATCGGCTCCAGCCGCAGCGAGCAGCGCGCGAAGCTGACCTGGGTCTCATAGCTGTAGGTCGTGACGTGACGGATGTCGTAGATCACGCCAGCCCCGTGAGCTTCTCCGGCCGGCTGGCATTCGGTCCGTGCGGGAAGTAATGCAGCCCGATCGCGTCGGCGAGGTTGAGCAGATCCTGCTCCAGCGCGAACAGCGTCTTGACGTCGAGGCTCGAGGCTTCAGCCGTTGTGAGCATTGCCTCGACCGCGACGGCTAGCCGCTGCGGCCGCTCGATCAGGCCATGCTCCTTCAGGCTCGGTAGTGCGGCGATGTGCTCGTTCAGCGCCGCGACCTGGAATGCAACCGAGCGCGGATTGTAGGGATCGAGCACCGCCAGATCGCGCACCGGTGCGAGCAGCGGCTGCACCAGATAGCGCGAGCGATAAGTGATCTGGCAGTCGACCAGCGTGAGCAGAACGTCGAGATCCTCGTCGCCGGCTTCGTCATAGGCGAACTGACGGGCAAAGCGCGTGGTGTTGACGGCGCGCTCGGCGCGGCGGCCCATCTCGAGGAAACGCCAGCCGGCGGCGCGGTTCATGTTTTCCTGTGCAAGGCCGGCGAAGCTTGCGAGCTCCTGCAGGGTCAGCTCCGCGGCGCTGACGACGCCGTCATCGTCATGAACCTCGATGGCGAGCCGATCGGCCATCTCGGTGATGACCTGCCAGGCGTCCGGCGACAGCCGCTCGCGGAGCGAAGTCGCCGTGCGCTGCGCCGATCGCACCAGCGACAGCGCCGAGCCGAATTTCTCCTCGCTCTGCAGCGCTTCGAGCGCGACCCTGGCGAGATTGGCGCGCGCGGTCTGCGAGGCCGCGCCCCAGGCGACCAGCATGCGCTGGATGCGCTCGGCCGAATGCATCGCCGGCGCCCCGCCGTTCGAATTCGCGCGCGCGGGATCGCGCAGCGGCGTGCACAGCGCGCGGATCAGCCGGATGGTGGCCTCGGCGCGCTCCAGATAGCGGCCGAGCCAGAACAGATTGTCGGCGGCACGGCTCGGCAGCACGCCCGCAATGCGGCGGATGCGGACGGTGTCGCCCGCCGGCAGCAAGGTCGAGGTCGCAACCGCCCTGTCGGAGACCACCCAGACGTCGGCGGACACCGCGCCATCGCCCATCGACACCGCGCGCGCATCGGCCCGATCGGCAATCCGGCAGAAGCCGCCGGGCAGCACCGTCCAGCCGTTCGGCGTCGCCGCCGCGAACACCCGCAACACGAATGGACGCGGCGCGATGCGGCCGTTCTCCCATACCGGCGTGGTCGACAGCCGCACCAACTCCTGGCCGACATAATCGATGCCGCGATGGCTGATCGCGTCCTTCAGGCGGTCGCGATCCGCGGTCGACAATTCGACCGGCAGCACCGGTCCGTTGCCGGGAAAATCCGCAACGCCGCGGCCATAGGCGCCTTCGATCGCGAACTCGTCGAGCCGCGACAGCACATGCTCGCGCGCGGATTTCTGGCCGCACCACCAGGTCGCGATGTGCGGCATCATCAGGTCTTCAGAGAGCAGGCGTCGGCAGAGATTGGGCAGGAAGCCGAGCAGTGCCCTCGCCTCCATCACGCCGGAGCCCGGCGTGTTGGCGACCACGACGCCGCCCTTGCGCAGCACCTCGACGAGCCCGGGCACGCCGAGATAGGAGGACGCGTCAAGCTCGAGCGGATCGAGCATGTTGGAATCGACCCGGCGCAGCAGCACGTCGAGCCGCTTCAATCCGGCAACGGTGCGGATGTGGATGCGGTCGCCGGAGACCGCGAGATCGTCGCCCTCGACCAAGAGGAAGCCGAGATAGCGCGCCAGCGTGGCGTGCTCGAAATAGGTCTCGCTGAACGCGCCGGGTGTCAGCAGGCCGATCCGCGGCTCGTCGCGGTCAGCGCTGGCGCGCAGTGAATCGCGGAACGCCTCGAAGAACGGCGCGACCCGCTCGACATTCATCGACTTGTAGAGATTGGAAAAGGCGCGCGACAGCACCAGGCGGTTTTCCAGCGCATAGCCCGCGCCCGACGGCGCCTGCGTGCGATCACCGAGCACCCACCAGCGGCCGTCGGGCCCTCGGCCGATGTCGGCGGCGTAGAGATGCAGATAGCGGCCCCCCGGCGGCTTGATGCCGCTGACCGCGCGCAGATACTCGCTGCTGCCGGCAATCGCCGCCGCGGGGATGGCGCCGTCGGCAACAAGCCGCCCTTCGCCGTAGAGATCGGCCAGCACCATCTCCAGAAGCTGCGCGCGTTGCGCGACACCGGCGGCGAGCTGCCGCCAGTCGGCCGCATCGATGATCAGCGGCAGATGGCTGAGCGGCCAGATCCGGTCGGAAGTGTCGCCCGGCGCGCGATAGGTGACGCCGGCCTCATGCAGATGGCGGTCGGCGGAGGCGAAGCGGCGCTCGATATCGGCCGGCGACAGCGCGGCAAAGGCGTCGAAGAAGCGCGCCCAGGCCGGCCGCGGCGCGCCGTTGTCGGCAATATACTCGTCGGGGATGCCGGGCAGCCGGACATAGTCGCGGGTCCACTGCGCCATCCGGCGCTGACCGGGACGGGCCCTGCTCTCCTGACTGCCGCCTTGACTATTGCCTTGGCCACCCGATGCGGTCATTCCACTTCCCCTTGACACAATTAGTGCAGGAGCGGCGTCCGCAAGTCGAGGGTCAAGGGAAACTCAATTGTGCGTTCCTCCGGCGGCGTCTCGATCTTGCCGGGGGTGTGGCCGTGCTCCTGGAAGCGCGCCAGCCGCCGCGCCTCGGCCTCGTAGGAATTGACCGGCTTGGTCTCGTAGTTGCGGCCGCCGGGATGGGCGACATGATAGACGCAGCCGCCCAGCGAGCGGCCGTTCCAGGTGTCGATCAGGTCAAACGTCAGCGGCGCATGCACGGGGATGGTCGGATGCAGGCCGGAGGCCGGCTGCCAGGCCTTGAAGCGGACGCCCGCGACCGCCTCGCCGGCGCGGCCGGTCTCGGTCATCGGCATCCGCCTGCCGTTGCAGGTGATGACGTGGCGGCCCTCGACGAATCCGGTCGCCTTCACCTGCAGCCGCTCGACCGACGAATCGACGTAGCGCACGGTGCCGCCGGAGGTGCCCTCCTCGCCCAGCACGTGCCAGGGTTCGAGCGCCTGCCGCAGTTCGAGACCGACGCCGCCGTGATGAACGCGGCCGAAGACGGGGAAGCGGAACTCAAGTTGCGCCTGGTACCATTCCGGTTCGACGTCGTAGCCGGATTGCTTGAGCTCGGCGAGCACGCCGAGGAAATCCTCCCAGAGGAAATGCGGCAGCATGAAGCGGTCATGCAGCGCGGTGCCCCAGCGCACGAACTTGCCCTGCTGCGGCTCGCGCCAGAGCTTTGCGATCAGCGCGCGGATCAATAGCTGCTGCGCCAGCGACATCCGCGGGTCGGGTGGCATCTCGAGCGCGCGGAATTCGACGAGGCCGAGCCGGCCGGTCGGGCCGTCGGGCGAATAGAGCTTGTCGATGCAGATCTCGGCGCGATGGGTGTTGCCGGTGATGTCGACCAGGATGTGCCGGAACAGGCGATCGACCAGCCACAACGGCGCATCCATGCCCGGCGGCGGCACGTGCGACAGTGCGATCTCGAGCTCATAGAGCCCGTCATGCCGCGCCTCGTCGATGCGCGGCGCCTGGCTCGTCGGACCGATGAACATGCCGGAGAAAAGATAGGACAGCGACGGATGCCGCTGCCAGTACAGCACGAGGCTCTTCAAGAGATCCGGCCGGCGCAGGAACGGTGAATCCTCCGGCTTGCTGCCGCCGACCACGATGTGGTTGCCGCCGCCGGTGCCGGTGTGGCGGCCGTCGATCAGGAAACGGTTGGCCCCTAACCGCGTCTTCGCGGAGTCCTCATAGAGACCAAGCGTGATGTCGACGGCCTCGCGCCAGCTTTGCGCCGGCTGCACGTTGATCTCGATCACGCCGGGGTCCGGCGTCACCTTGATAACTTCGATGCGAGGATCGAACGGCGGCGCGTAACCCTCGACGTGCACCTGCAGCTGCAGCTCCTCGGCGGCGGCTTCGATCGCTGCGATCAGGTCGAGATAATCCTCGACCTTCTCGACCGGCGGCATGAAGGCGCACAGCACGCCGTCGCGAACCTCGATCGACATCGCGGTGCGCACCGGCAGCGGCTCGGGTATCTCTTTCAAGGCTTGCCGCAGCTCTTCGGAGAACTCATCGCGCGACGCCATCGGATCACGTTCGACGACGTAGGGATAATCGTCCGGCGGCACATATTCGAGCGATGAGATCGGAAGCCGCAAGCCCAGCGGGGAGTCGCCAGGCGACAGGAACAGATGGCTGCGCCGGATCTTCCAGCGCTCGCTGCGCCAGCGCGCCGGCACGCGATCGCCAAGCGGGCTCCAGCGTTGGATCGGCAGCACGTAGCCATTCGGCGTGGTCAGGCCTTCGTCGAACACCCGCGCAAGGCGCGCGCGCTCTTCCGGATCGGTCAGTTTAGAATTCGCAGGGGTTACATTGGCCGGCAGGCCGGCCTCACGCTGCAGCCAGAAACCCGGATCTTCATAGGCGGGCATGGCATAGTCGGCGCTAAGACCGAGCCTCGCTGCGGTCGCCTCGACGAAACGTCTGGCTTCCGCGATCTCGGCCTTGCGCGAATTCTCGATGCCAGCGATCAGCTCGGCATTCTTCCAGATCGGCTTGCCGTCCTTGCGCCAGTAGAGACCGAACGCCCAGCGCGGCAGGCTCTCGCCGGGATACCATTTGCCCTGGCCGTAGTGCAGCAGGCCGCCGGGCGCGAACCGGGTCCGCAGCTTGCGGATCAATTCATCGGCGAGCGCGCGCTTGGTCGGACCAACGGCGGCGACATTCCACTCCGGCGATTCCAGATCGTCGACCGAAACGAAGGTCGGCTCGCCGCCCATGGTCAGCCGCACATCGTCCTTCTTCAGATCGACATCGACCTGCTCGCCGAGCCGGTCGAGCCGCGCCCAGGATTGATCGGAGAATGGTTTGGTGATGCGCGGCGCCTCGCCGATGCGCTTGACGCTCATCTCGAAGCCGAACTCGACATTGGCAACGCCCGCGGTGCCGGTCACCGGCGCGGCCGAGCGATAGTGCGGCGTGGCGCAGACCGGGATGTGGCCCTCGCCGGTCAGCATGCCGGAGGTGACGTCGAAACCGATCCAGCCCGCGCCCGGCAGGTAGACCTCGGCCCAGGCATGCAGGTCGGTGAAATCGCTCTCGACCTCGCGCGGCCCTTCGAGCGGATCGATGTCGGGCCGCAGCTGAATGAGATAGCCGGAGACGAAACGCGCGGCGAGCCCGAGGTGGCGCAGCGTCTGGATCAAGAGCCACGCCGAGTCGCGGCAGGACCCGGAGCCCGCGGCCAGCGTCTCCTCCGGCGTCTGGATGCCGGCCTCCATGCGGATCACGTAGCCGATCTTCTTCTGCAGCTGCGCGTTCAGCTCGACCAGGAAATTGACGGTGCTGTCGGCCTGGCGCGGAATCTCCTTCAGGTAAGCCGCGAGCAATGGCCCGGGCTCATCGGTCTCGAGATAGGACGCGAGCTCGGTCTTGAGATCGCCGGGATATTCGAATGGAAAGCTGTTGGCGTAGGGCTCGACGAAGAAGTCGAACGGATTGACCACCGTCATGTCAGCGGTGAAATCGACCTCGACCTTGAGCTCGGTGGTCTTCTCCGGAAACACGTAGCGCGCCAGCCAGTTGCCCTGCGGGTCCTGCTGCCAGTTCACGAAGTGATTGGCGGGCGTGACCTTGAGCGAATAGCTTGTGATCGGCATGCGCGTATGCGGCGCGGGCCGGAGCCGGATGGTCTGAGGCCCGAGATCGATCGGCCGGTCGTATTTGTAGTGCGTGACGTGATGCAGTGCGACGGATATCGACACGGACCGAGGGCTCCAGCAGCTTTTTTGAGCAGAACACTGGTTCCGGTCGACATCAAGCACTAACAACGGGCAGCGGTTGCCCAAGGTAAGGGCGTGATCCGTAGCCCGGATGGAGCGAAGCGAAATCCGGGGTCTTCATCCGCAGTAAGAGTCCCGGATTGCGCTGCGCTTCATCCGGGCTACGCGATTGCTAGCGGCCGACCGCGCCGGATACCTGCGAAGCAAGCTGCTCGGCGAGCATGTGATAGCCCTCGGGGGTCAAATGCACACCATCGGGCTGATGGGGAAGTCCGCCGAGCATCCCGTTCGGGAGCATGATCACCGCGATGCCACGGGCGCTGAGGCGACTTTGAATATCCGCAGTCCGGTCAGGGCTGCCCTTGCGTCGATCATTGCCGCCTGGCTGCAAGATAACCGCGCGGATCCCGTTCGGGACGGCGCGGTCCAGGCGTTGCAGCATCCCTTCCGTGGTGTCGCCGTTGATGCCGGCGTTCACGACACGGACATTCAGTCCCTTCGCCCGCAAGATCGCTTCGAGCTGCGCGGGATAGGCCTGGTTGCGCGCCACGCCCTTGCCATAGGTATTGCTCGCGCCGAGCGCCACGATGGTTGCGGCGTCGGCCGAACGGGCGCCGAGGCTCAAGGCGGCGAGAAATACGAGGCATCCAACAACTCCCAGCCGACGCGCGCGCATGCTTCCTCCGTCCAATCCGTAGCCCGGATGGAACGTAGCGTAGTCCGGGAAGCTTCATTCGCCAACGTGCACCTTGTCCTCCCTGCGAAAGCAGGGACCCATACCGCGTGATCTATCGATGAAAAACGGTGGCAGACACCTTGCACATCACTACGGCCGGTGGTTATGGGTTCCTGCTTACGCAGGGACGACGGCGGAGTGTAAGGCTAGATCGTAGCCCAATACTACATCGTCGCGCCGAGCACCCACGGCGCGAACTCGGCGCCGCCAAAGTCAAAACTCTCGCTCTTGGTCGGCTGGCCCGAGGCGGTCTTGAGGATGAGGTCGAAGATGCGCTGGCCGCATTCCTGCACGCTCTCCTCGCCGTCGAGGATGGTGCCGCAATTGACGTCCATGTCGTCTTCCATCCGCTTGTACATCGGCGTGTTGGTGGCGAGCTTGATCGACGGCGCGGGCTTGCAGCCGAACACGCTGCCGCGGCCGGTGGTGAAGCAGACAAGGTTGGCGCCGCCGGCGACCTGCCCGGTCGCGGCGACCGGGTCGTAGCCGGGCGTGTCCATGAACACAAAACCCTTCTTGGTGACGGGCTCGGCGTAGTTGAGGACGTCGACGAGATTGGTGCTGCCGGCCTTGGCCATCGCGCCCAGCGACTTCTCCAGGATGGTGGTGAGGCCACCGGCCTTGTTGCCGGGGCTCGGATTGGCGTTCATCTCGGCGCCCTCACGCTGGGTGTACTCCTCCCACCAGCGCATCAGGCCAACCAACTTCTCGCCGACCTCGCGGCTGACGGCGCGGCGAGTCAGAAGATGCTCCGCGCCATAGGTCTCGGGCGTCTCCGAGAGGATCACGGTGCCGCCGTGACGGACCAGCAGATCGCTCGCCGCGCCGAGCGCCGGATTGGCGGATACGCCGGAGTAACCATCCGAGCCGCCGCATTGCAGCGCCACGGTGAGCTCGCTCGCCGGCACCGCCTCGCGCTTGACCTTGTTGGCATCGGCGAGCGCTTCCTTCACGAAGGCAACGCCGGCTTCCACCGTCTTGCGGGTGCCGCCGACCTCCTGGATGTCCATCGCGCGCAGACGGCCGGCGAGCTTCTGCTCCTGCATCAGGCCGCCGATCTGGTTCACCTCGCAGCCGAGGCCGAGCACGATGACGTTGGAGAAATTGACGTGCCGCGCATAGCCGCCGAGCGTACGGCGGAGCAGCGCCAAGGGCTCGTCCTGGGTCATGCCGCAGCCGGTCTTGTGGGTCAGCGCGACGACACCGTCGACATTCGGGAAATCGGCGAGTGGATTGTCGCCGGTGAACGGATTCTTCTTGAACATGTCGGCCACGATGCCGGCGACATGGGCGCTACAATTCACCGAGGTGAGGATGCCGATATAGTTGCGGGTCGCGACGCGGCCGTCAGCGCGGCGGATGCCTTCGAACGTCGCCGGCAGATCGAAGTTCGGCACCGGCTTGACGTCGACGCCATAGGCATAGTCCTTGGCGAAATCGCCCATGCCACAGTTCTGCGTATGCACGTGCTGGCCGGGCGCGATCGCCTGGGTAGCAAAGCCGATGATCTGGCCGTAGCGCCGGATCGGCTCGCCTTGCCCGATCGGCTTGATCGCGACCTTGTGGCCGGCCGGAATGCGATCGACCGTCGTGACGCCCTCGGTCACCTCAAGCCCCGGCGGCAAGCTCGCGCGCGCGATCAGGACGCTGTCGTCGGCGTGCAGGCGGATCACTTGTGCCGAGGCCATGGGAGTTCTCCTTGGTGTCTTCTTCACCTCTCCCCGTCCTTTACGGGGAGAGGTCGGATCGCGTCAGCGATCCGGGTGAGGGGCGAGGCACGATGTCACTTACAACGATGGCGCTCGCCGGATAGAGGCCCCTCACCCCAACCCTCTAAGAGCCAGCTTCGCTGGTCTCGACCCCGTGAAGAACGGGAAGAGGGAGAGGATCAGCTTACGCCTTGCCGCCGGACTTCTCGCGGGTCGCGTTGACCTGCATCTTGGCGTAGACCTGCATCAGGCCGACCTCGTTCGACAGCGTCACGAGCTTGAAGCCCATGTTGATCGCGCGTACCGCGCCGTCGGCGCCTGAGCAATGGATGCCCGGATTGAGGCCGCGCTTGCCGCACTCCTTGATGATCTTCTCGTAGATCTTCAGGATCTCCGGCTCGTCGCGATCAAGCTTCGGCACCAGGCCGTAGGAGAAGCCGAGATCGGACGGGCCGATATAGACGCCGTCGATGCCTTCGACATCGAGGATCGCTTCCATGTTCTCGACCGCGGTCTTGGTCTCCATCATCGGCAGCAGCACGATCTCGTCGTTGGCGGTCTGCTGATAGGTACCGGCCGAGCCGTACATGCCGGCGCGGATCGGGCCGTTGGAGCGTACGCCCTTCGGCGGATACTTTGCGTAGGAGACCAGGTTCTTGGCTTCCTGCGGCGTGTTGACCATCGGGCAGATCACGCCATAGGCGCCGCCGTCCAGCACCTTGCCGATGATGCCGGGCTCATTCCAGGGCACGCGGACCATCGGAGTGACCGGATGGGCGTGCATCGACTGGAAGCATTGCACCATCGACTGATAATCCTGCACACCATGCTGCATGTCGACGGTGACGCTGTCGAAGCCACACTGCGCGATCACCTCGGCTGAAAACCCGGAGGGAATCGCGAGCCACGCGTTCACCACCGCCTTGCCGGATGCCCAGACTTGTTTGACCTTGTTTGCCATTGATCGCGTTTCCCTTTGCGGTTTATTGGGGGACGAGCTTTCAGCTGGTCGCCCGCTGGATAGAAACTTCGCTGACGCCGACTTCGCGCGCGGTATTCACTATCGCCGCCCAGGTGTCGTCAGGCAAGGGGATGCCGTTCCTGATGCGATCGGCACGGGTTTTCCGCTCGGGATCGCCCGGAACCAGCACGGAATCTGTTCCCGCGATCGGCTTGGTGGCGCGGATGAAATCAGTGTAGCGGGTGATTTCGCCATCGAAGAAATTGCTGGTGTCGATCACTTTGGGGTCGATGTAGAACGCCATCATACCGTTGGCAAAGCGCCGGTCCGACGACGTCGCGCCGGTGCCGGTCAGCGCGCCGCCGAGCAGTTCGCAGATGAAGGCGAGACCCGAGCCCTTGTGATCGCCGAAGGCGCGGATCGCGCCAGTTCCCTTGGTGTGGTCGCGCGGTCCGTCCGGCGTGTACGGACCATACAGCACGTGCGGATCCTCGCTCAGCGTGCCGTCGGCATCGACGAGCGCGCCGATCGGCAGCTTCTTGCCGCCGCGGCTTGCCACCAGGCACTTGCCCTCGGCGACGACGGAGGTCGCAAAATCGAGCACGATCGGATCCTGGCCCTGACGCGGAATGCCGACGCAATACGGCGCCGTGGACAGGCGCTTCTCGACGCCGCCGTAAGGCGCGACCAGCAGCGAGCCCGCCGCGGTCACGAAATGAATTGAAACAAGGCCTTCGGCGGCGGCCATCTCGGCCCAGTCGCCGACGCGGCCGAGATGGCCGGAGTTGCGCAGCGCGACCGCGGCGAGCCCCGCCTTCTTGCACTTCTCGATGCCGAGCCTGACCGCAACCGGCGTGACGGTCTGGCCATAGCCGAACTTGCCGTCGACCACCACGAGCGACGGCGTGTCGACCACCACCTCGGGGGTCTGGTTCGGCACGATCGAGCCCATCTTCTTCCACCTGACATAAACAGGCACGCGGATCACGCCGTGGCTGTCGTGACCCGTAAGATTCGCGGTCGTCAGATAGGTCGCGATGCGCTTCGCCTCTTCCAGGGAGGACTCCGAATGGGAAAACACCTCGGACACGAAGTTGATGAGGTTATCGACCTTGATGGTGACCATGAAAAACCAGCTCGCTCAGTAAAGCACGGGACGTTGTCAGGCGTGGGTCTTGGCGTGGCCGCCGAGATAGGCCGCGGCGATGGCTTCATTGCCCCACAATTCGTCGGGCTTGCCGCCCAGCACGATCCGTCCTGTTTCCAGGACGAAGCCGTGATCGGCGACCGAGAGTCCCATGCGCGCATTTTGCTCGACGAGCAAGACCGTGGTGTCCTTCCTGATCTGCGAAATAATGCGGAACACCGACTGCACGATGACGGGCGCCAGCCCGAGCGACGGTTCGTCGAGCAGAAGCAGCCGCGGCTTGGCCATCAGGCCGCGCGCCACCGCGACCATCTGCAGCTGGCCGCCGGAAAGCGTCCAGCCGAGCGCGTTGGAGAAGGCGCGGATGTCCGGGAACAGGTCGAACATCGCGTCGGCCTCGCGCGAGATCTGCGACGCCGACACCTTCCGGTTCGACGCGCCGAGCATGATGTTCTCTTTCACGGTGAGGCCCGGAAACACGCGGCGGCCTTCCGGCACATGCGAGATGCCGAGCCTGACGATCGCTTCCGGCCCGAGGCCGGCGATCGAGTGGCCGTCGAACATAATATCGCCGGAGGCGGGCTTGGCGAGGCCTGAGATCGCGCGCAACGTGGTCGACTTGCCGGCGCCGTTGGCGCCGAGCAGCGTGACCACCTGCCCCTGCTCCACGGCGATGGTGACGCCGCGCAGCGCCTCGATCTCGCCGTAGCGGACCACGAGATTGCGGATTTCGAGCAGCGGCATCATTCGCTCCCAAGATAGGCGGAGACGACGTCGGGATGGCGCAGCACCGCCATGGACTCGCCGTCCGCGATGCGGCGTCCGAAGTTCAGCACGGTGATGTGCTGGGCGGCTTCCGACACCAGCGTCATGTCGTGATCGATGATCAGGATGGTAAGGCCTTGCGCCGCGATGCGCTTCAGCAGCTCATGCAGTTCGAGCTTCTCGGTCGAGTTGAGACCGGCCGCCGGCTCGTCGAGCAGCAGCAGCGTCGGGTTCGACGCCAGCGCCCGCGCGATCTCGATCAGGCGCTGGTGGCCGTAGGAGAAGCTCGAGATCAATTCGTTGGCGCGGCTGCCGAGGCCGACGAAGGTCAGCGCCTCCATCGCGCGCTCGGTCAGCGCGTCCTCGCCTTTCCCGATCATGGTGTTGCCGGGGCGCTCGGCCCCGATCTCGACATTCTCCAGCGCGGTCATCGAACGGAACAGGCGGATGTTCTGGAAGGTGCGTCCGAGGCCGGCCGCCGTGCGCTGATGCGGCGCCATGTTGGTGATGTCGGTGCCGTCGAGCACGATCCTGCCCGCGGTCGCCTTGTAGAGCCCGGACAGCACGTTCAGCGTCGTGGTCTTGCCGGAGCCGTTGGGTCCGATCAGCGCATGCACGCTGCCGCGCTTCACCGCGATATCGACGCCGTCGACCGCCTTGAGGCCGCCGAAATGCTTCGAGAGCCCGGTCACTTCGAGCGCAATGTCGCCGCCTGACGTCGCCGGCTTGAGCTGCAGGGCTGCCGCGGCCGGCGGCGCCTTGGTGTGCGCACGCCAGCGCGTGAATGCGTCCGACACAAAACCCCAGATACCGTCGGGCATGAAGCGGATGATCAGGATCACGAACAGGCCGTAGATCGCCAGATAAAGTCCCGGCACGCTCTTCAGGAAGCGCAGCCATTCCGGGATCAGGATCAACAGGCCCGTGCCGATCACCGAGCCGATCGGCGAGGCCACGCCGCCGAGCAGCGACATGGTCAGGAACACGATCGATTCCGCGAACGAGAACTGGTCCGGGCTGACGTAGGCGAAGCCGCCGGCGAACAGGCCACCGGCCAGACCGCCGAGCAACGCGCACAGCCCGAAGGCGTAGATCTTGGTGCGGAACACGTCGATGCCGTTGACGCCGGCCGCAAGCTCGTTGTCGCGCACCGCGCGCATGGCGCGGCCGAGCTTGGTATCAGGGAGATGCCAGACCAGGTAACCGACGATCGCGAGCATCGCGACGCAGAAGGCCAGATAGCTCTGCGAGGACTGGAACAGCTCGGGCCGGCGAATATTGGCGACGCCGTCCGGCCCGTGGGTCACGCCGATGGCGTTGATCATCACCAGCGTCACGATCTGCTGGAACGAGATCGTCACCATCGCAAGGTAGTGTCCGCCCAGCCGCAGCGTCGACATGCCGAGGAAGGCGCCGGCAATCAATGTGATCGCGCAGGCGCCAACTAGGCAGAGCCAGAAGTTCAGATGCAGGTCGGCGGTGCCGAGGCCGACCGCATAGGCGCCGAAGCCGAAGAACGCGGCCTGCGCCAGGTTGATCTGGCCGCACAGACCGAGCACGACCGACAGCCCGAACACCGCGATCGAAAACGTCGTGGCCTGGAGCAGGATGTTGAGGATGTAACCGTCGAACCGCATGCCGGCGGCGAGCGCCACCAGCACCGCGGCGCCGATGAAATACGGCAGATGACGGATGATCAGCGGCTTCGAGCGCACGGCCGGCGCGGGGATCATGTTGTCGGTGGCGCTCATGCTTTCTCCGCGACACGTTCGCCGAAGATGCCCTGCGGCCGGAACACCAGGAAAGCGATCAGCACCAGGAAGGCAAAGCCGTCCTTGTACGGCACTGAAATATAGGCGGCGCCGAACGTCTCGATGACGCCGAGCGCCAGACCGCCGACGATAGCGCCTGCGACATCACCGAAGCCGCCGATGATGGTCGCTGCGAACGCCTTCAGCGCAATCGTCGAACCCATCTGGATCGAGACGAACAGCACCGGCGCCACCAGGATGCCGGCGAGACCGCCGAGCACCGCCGAATAGATGAAGGTGATCATGATCATGGTGGAAACGGAAATGCCGAGCAGCGAGGCCATCTCCTTGTCCTGCGAGGTCGCCTGCAGCTTCTTGCCGAGCAGCGTCTTCTCGAAGAACCAGAAATTGAACAGCACCAAGAGGATCGTGACGGCGATGATCAGAAGATACTGGCTGTCGAGATAGACCGGGCCGAGCTGAATGCCGGGCGTATCGAACCAGCCCTGCAGCACCTGCGGCTGCGGGCCATAGATCGCGAGCACCGAGTTCGACAGCAGGATCGAGGCGCCAATAGTGGCGATGATCACGGGCAGATAGGTGCGATTGCGCAGCGGATAATAGACGCCGAGATTGAAGATGACGCCGAACAACGCCATGCCGGCGAGCGCGATCAGGAACGACAGCCAGTAGGGCCAGCCGAGATCGACCGAGAACACCACCATCAGATAGGCGGCGACCATCGAGAACTCGCCTTGCGCGAAGTTCACCACGTTGGTGGCGCGGAAGATCAGCACGAAGCCGAGCGCGACCAGCGCGTAGACCGCGCCGATGCCGATGCCGGTAAAGAGCAGTTGAAGGACGAGATCCATGACGAGCGCTCGATCTGAGATTTGTATCGCGGACGAACGGCCTCTCCGAGATGGCCCGGAGAGGCCGAACCGCTATCAATCGTTGAAGTCGATATGCTTGTCGTAGACGATCTTGCCCTTGTCGTTCTTCACGACGTTGTAGCCGTGCAGACCGTCGCCGTTCTTGTCGAAATTGTATTCACCCTCGGCGCCGGCGAATTTCTGCGTCGCAAGGATGGCGTCGCGGATCTTGTTCGGATCGGTCGAGCCCGCCTTGTTGATCGCCGCCGACAGGATGGTGATCGCATCATAGGGCCAGGCGCTCTGGTTGTCGGGCGCGGTCTTGTAGGCATCGCGATAGGCCTTGCCGAACGCCTTCGCGGCATCGCTCGAATCCTCGGCGAAGTCGGCGACGCCGTAGGTGTTGAACAGCGCGGGACCGGCGAGCTTGGTCGAGGAGACCGCCACCACCGAGGGCGAGCCGACCCAGGGAATATTGACGCCGAGCTGACGCAGCTGCCGGGCAAAGATGCCGAGATCGTTCTCAAAGGTGAAGTAGGTGCCGAGCACGTCGGCGCCGGACTGCTTCACGGCCAGCACGACCGGCGTGAAGTCCTGGCTCTGGTTGGCATAGCCCTGGTCGAGCACCGGCGGCGCGCCGAGCTTGGTCAGCGCTTCGGTGAGCGCCTTGCCCCCCGCAGTGCCAAAGGCGTCGGTGGAATGCACGATCGCCCATTTCTTCTTGCCGAGCGTGTTGACGCCGAAGTCGGCGATCACGCGGCCGGAATAATTGTCGTTCGGACGGAAGCGGAACAGCCAGGGATTGCCGGAATGGGTGAGATCGGGATTGGTGCCGCCGATCATCACGGGCTTGCCGACCTTGATCACGTCGGGCGCCATCGCCTGCACCTGGGTCGAGCGGATCGAGCCGAGGAAGGCGACGATGTCGGATTGCGCGGCGAGCTTGGAGAATGCCAGCACGATGCCCGGATTGGTGGTCTGGTCGTCCTCGATGACCAGCTCGACCTGCTTGCCGAGCACACCGCCGGCCTTGTTGACCGCAGCCAGCGCCAGCTTGGCGCCGTTCTGGGCCCACAGCCCCTGCTCCGCCGCCGGTCCGGTCACCGGCACGCACATGCCGATCTTGATCGTCGCACCCTGCGCCCAAGCGCTGCGCATCAGCGCGGGTGCAGCGAGACCTGCCGCCAAGCCGGCGGAAAACTCACGCCTCGTCAGTTTCATTCAATCCTCCCTGTGGTGCGCCGAACTTGCATGTCGGCTGCGCTGAAACGAGCTGACGCGTCGATCTGCTGCCCTATCCGCAGCCATCGAACGGCGCGGCGAACAAACATCGGCACCGCTGCAGCGCACAAGACGTGCAACGGCGACCATCGATCTGGCGTTTGGCGTAGCTAACCATGATTGCACATTGCACGCAATAGCCAAAAGTTCGCTGGCAGCGGTGCGTAAATGCCTGCTACCAACGACCGTGGCGCGATCACGTGTTAGTGTGACCGGCGGGCAGTCATCGATGTCGATTCCAAGAGCGAAATCGCAGACCAGACGGAAGCAGCCGGCCTACGCGCTGATCAAGAGCGCATTGGCAAAGCACATCCGCGCCGGTGACGTGCCACCTGGCACGGTTCTTTCCGAATCCGCGATCGCGACCTTGTTCGGCTCCAGCCGCTCTCCGGTGCGGCAGGCTTTCGAACAGCTCGAGCATATCGGCCTGGTGCGCCGGTTCGACGGTCGCGGCGTCATCGCCGGCAAGCGCAAGGTCGACCCTCGGCGCGTCCCGATCACACCGGAAATGTTTGGGCTGACCGACGGCCCCGTCGACGCCGTGCGCAGCGACGCCTGGGATACTCTCTACTACAAGCTCGAACGTGAGATCATTTACCGGTCGCTGTTCGGACGCTTCCGCGTCAGCGAGCTCGCATTGGCGCGGCATTTCCGGGTGGGGCGCACGGTGGCGCGCAACCTGCTGTTACGTGCGCAGGCGATCGGCATCCTCGAGAAAGGCGCCAAGGCGCACTGGTACGTGGTGCCGTTGGACGAGGACCGCCTCCGCGACATCTTCGAGGTGCGCGCAACACTCGAGCCGCTGCTCCTCAAATCCGCGACGGCGACGATTCCTGCCGCCCTGCTCGACCGGATGGCGGAGCGGCTGCGCGAGGGAATCCAGCATCGCGACCGCGTCGGCGTCGGCGAACTCGATGAGATCGAAGGCGACCTCCATATCCGCTGCCTGGGTTACGGCGCCAATCGCGAGATGATCGAAGCCCTCAAGCGCACCCACTGCGCGTTCGTGATCGGCAAGCACATCCAGGTCGCCCTGACCGCGCCGCAGATCGATTCCTTCATGGACGAGCATCTGGTGATCATCGAGGCTTTGCGCACGCGGGACGGCGACGCCGCGGCAGCCATCTTACGCCGCCATATCGAATGGTCCCACTCGAAGGTCGCGGGCTGGATTGCCGAATTCCGCGCCATCAACGTGATTTCGCGCGTGCCCTACATGACCTGAGCGCGAATGCCGCGCATGATCGCAGCTACTCGTCAGCCTCGACCTCGGCGTCATCGGCCGAGCCCATTCCGGCCAGGCTCGCTTCGAGCGCGCCCAGCATCTCCTGCAATTCGGCAAGCTTGCGCGCCCCGAAGCGCCGGGTGATCTCGGCATAGATCGTCTCCGACGTCGGCGCCACCGCCTCGATCAGCTTCAACCCCTTGGCGGAGATCGAGACCACCGCGCGCCGCGCGTCGTTCTCAGCCGCCTTGCGCTCGATCAACGCGCGGCCCTCGA
The DNA here is from genome assembly GCF_056837965.1 of Bradyrhizobium ferriligni. Taxonomy (NCBI): domain Bacteria; kingdom Pseudomonadati; phylum Pseudomonadota; class Alphaproteobacteria; order Hyphomicrobiales; family Nitrobacteraceae; genus Bradyrhizobium; species Bradyrhizobium ferriligni. Next base: position 27,582 of record NZ_JBXEJO010000075.1, on the reverse strand, counting down.
GATCGCGAAGGATTCGCGACAGGCTCGGGCCGAGCAGAAACGCCATGCGGGCGAGCTCGGTGACCTCGATCTCGTCGACCGCGGTGAGCGCGCGCAGGATCCGCCACTGCTGCTCGGTCAGCCCGTGATTGCGCAGCGACGGACGGAATTGCCGCATCACCGCCTCACGCGCGCGGAGCAGCGACATCGGCAGCGAGCGCGAGAACTCGCGCATCGGGGTCCGTCGCGCCGCCGCGTCGTCGCCCTGCCCCGGCCGAATGTCGTTCGAATTTTTGCGCGCCATTATCTAATCCTGCGCGACGAAATTTTGCGTTGCAACATGTCTCGATTCAGTTTGCGGGAATTCACTTAACATGTTAATCATCTCCCGACATCCACTTTTGTGTAGCACGCATGGCCCTCTCCAAGGACGATATCCGCGCTGCCGCCGAACGGCTCGACGGCGCGGAAAAGACCCGCAAGCAAATCCGCCAGCTCTCGCTGGAATACCCCCGCATCACCCTCGAAGACGCCTACGCGATTCAGAAGGCCTGGGTCGAGATGAAGGTGGCGCAGGGCCGCGTCGTCAAGGGCCACAAGATCGGCCTGACCTCGAAGGCGATGCAGAGCGCGCTCAATATCGACGAGCCCGATTCCGGAATCCTGCTCGACGAAATGTTCTTCGCCGATGGCGGCCTGGTGCCAAGCGACCGCTTCATCGCCACCCGTGTCGAGGCCGAGCTTGCCTTCGTGATGAAGCATCGTCTGGCCGGGCCGAACTGCACGCTGTTCGATGTGCTGAACGCCACCGATTTCGTGGTACCGGCGCTGGAGATCCTGGATACCAGGGTCGAGCGCGTCGATCCCGAGACCAAGGCGACGCGGAAGATCTTCGACACCATCGCCGACAACGCCGCCAATGCCGGTATCGTGCTCGGCGGCCGGCCGATCCGCCCGCTGGAAGCCGACCTGCGCTGGATCGGCGCGCTGTGCTTCCGAAATGGCCAGCTCGAGGAAACCGGTCTGGCCGCCGGCGTGTTGAATCATCCGGCGACCGCGGTGGCGTGGCTCGCCAACAAGATCGCGCCGAACGGACTGGCGCTCGAGGCCGGCCAGGTCGTGCTGGCGGGCTCCTTCATCCGTCCGATCGAGACCCGCAAGGGCGACACCATCCAGGCCGACTACGGACCGTACGGTTCCGTAAGCTGCTACTTCGCCTGACGCCTTCAGCAGGAGCGCTGCATGCCGCATTTCACGCTTGAATACTCCGCCAATCTCGACGATCTCGTCGACATGGGCGCGACGGTCGAACTGGTCCGTAAGGCCGCGGTCGAGACCGGCATCTTCCCGCTCGGCGGCATCCGCGTCCGCGCCGTCAGATGCGAGCATTATGCGATCGCCGACGGCCGCAAGAATTACGGCTTCCTCGACATGGTGCTGCGGCTCGGCGAAGGCCGCGATCTCGCCACCCGCAAGAAGGCCGGCGAGCACATCTTCAAGGCGCTGTCGGCCCATCTCGATCCGGTCTTCGCCAACAGCAAATTCGCGTTGTCGTTCGACATGCAGATCAACGACAAGGACACCAGCTGGAAGCGCAATAACATCCACGATGCACTGAAGGTGGAGACGGTCAATGGATAAAGCCGCCCCGAAATCGTCAGCCGACGTATTCCAGGCCAACCGCGATCGCGCCGGCCCGCTGCTTGCAAGCTTGAAAGCCGAAGGCATCGGCCATGTGATCGACGGCAAGATCGTGCCTGCGGCCTCCGGGCAGACTTTCGAGACGAAATCGCCGATCGACGGCACGGTGCTGGCGACGGTCGCGCGCGGCAATGCCGAGGATATCGACCGTGCCGCGACCGCTGCGTCCAAGGCCTTCAAGGCCTGGCGCGACATGCCGGCGGCGCAGCGCCGCAAGCTGCTGCATCGCGTCGCCGATGCGATCGAGGCGCGGGCTGACGACATCGCCGTGCTCGAATGCATCGACACCGGCCAGGCGCACCGCTTCATGGCCAAGGCCGCGATCCGCGCCGCGGAGAATTTCCGCTTCTTCGCTGACAAATGCGGCGAGGCCCGCGACGGCCTCAACACGCCCTCGGAAGAGCACTGGAACATCTCGACCCGCGTGCCGATCGGCCCGGTCGGCGTGATCACGCCGTGGAACACGCCGTTCATGCTCTCGACCTGGAAGATCGCGCCGGCGCTCGCCGCCGGCTGCACGGTGGTGCACAAGCCGGCGGAATGGTCGCCGGTGACCGCCGATCTGCTGGTCAAACTCGCAAAGCAGGCCGGCATCCCCGACGGCGTGCTCAACACCGTGCATGGTTTCGGCGAGGAGGCCGGCAAGGCGCTGACCGAACACCCCGCCATCAAGGCGATCGGCTTCGTCGGCGAAAGCGCGACGGGCTCGGCGATCATGGCGCAGGGTGCGCCGACCCTGAAGCGCGTACATTTCGAGCTCGGCGGCAAGAACCCGGTGATCGTGTTCGACGATGCCGATCTCGACCGCGCGCTCGATGCCGTCGTGTTCATGATCTACTCGCTCAATGGCGAGCGCTGCACGTCGTCGAGCCGGCTGCTGGTTCAGGAGAACGTCGCCGGCAAGTTCATCGAGAAACTGACCGCGCGCGTAAAGGCGCTGAAGGTGGGTCACCCCCTCGATCCCGCGACCGAGATCGGACCGTTGATCCATGAGCGGCATCTCGCCAAGGTCTGCAGCTATTTCGACGTCGCCAAGAACGACGGCGCGACGATCGCAGTCGGTGGCAAGCCGCATGACGGCCCCGGCGGCGGCCACTATGTGCAGCCGACGCTGGTCACCGGCGCGAACGCAAAAATGCGCGTCGCGCAGGAAGAGGTGTTCGGCCCATTCCTGACCGTGATCCCGTTCAAGGACGAGCGAGAGGCGATCGAGATCGCCAATGGCGTGCAATACGGCCTGACCGGCTATGTCTGGACCGGCGACATGGGCCGCGCGCTGCGCGTGGCAGATGCGCTGGAAGCCGGCATGATCTGGCTCAACTCCGAAAACGTCCGCCATCTACCGACCCCGTTCGGCGGCATGAAGTCGTCAGGCATCGGCCGCGACGGCGGCGACTACTCGTTCGATTTCTACATGGAAACCAAGCACGTCTCGCTCGCGCGTGGGACGCACAAGATTCAGAAACTGGGAATTTAGCCAGCCGTCGTTCCGGGGCGATGCGCAGCGTCGAACCCGGAACTTCGAGATTCCGGGTTCTCGCTTCGCGAGCCCCGGAATGACGATAAAATTGAGGGGAAACACCGATGCCCGTTCCGACGCATGTTTTCGATCCGCCGTTCAATATCATCCGCTGCAGCCATGCCGTGCTCGACGTCACGGATCTCGACAAGAGCGCCGCCTTCTACGAGAAGACGGTCGGCCTCCACATCGAGGACCGCGACGACAAGTCGGTGTATCTGCGCGCCAGCGAGGAGCACCAGCATCACTCGGTGGTGCTGCGCAAGGCAGCGAAGGCGGCCTGCAACCGGCTTGGCTTCAAGGTCGGCAACGACGGCGATCTCGACAAGGCGGCGGCCTTCTTCTCCGAAAACGGCATCACCTACGCTTTCGTCGACCAGCCGTTCCAGGGCCGCACGCTGCAATTCACCGATCCGTTCGGCTTCCAGATCGAGCTTTACGCCACGATGGACAAGCGCCCGCATCTGCTGCGGCGCTACGATCTCTACAAGGGCTGCCATCCGCAGCGGCTCGACCATTTCAACGTGTTCGCCGCCGAGGTGCAGGACACCGTCGATTTCTACGCCCGGCTCGGCTTCCGCCTCACCGAATATGCCGAGGAGGACGGCGACAACGGCCGCATCGCGGCGGCCTGGATGCACCGCAAGGGCAACGTCCACGACTTCGCAATCACCAACGGCCGTGGCCCGCGCCTGCACCACATCGCCTATTGGGTGCCGACCGCGATGAACATCGTGCATCTGTGCGACGTGATGGCTTCCTCCGGCTATCTCAAGAACATCGAGCGCGGCCCTGGCCGGCACGGCATCTCCAACGCCTTCTTCCTCTACATCCGCGACCCCGACGGCCACCGCATCGAGCTTTACACCAGCGACTATTTCACCGGCGATCACGACCATGAGCCGCTGCGCTGGTCGCTGCGCGATCCGCGCCGCCAGACGCTGTGGGGCGCGCCGGCGCCGCGCTCCTGGTTCGAGGAAGGCTCGACCTTCGCCGGCCAGGCGGTGCGCGAGCCGCGCTTCGTCGCCGACGTGCTGGTTGCGGACTAGTGCACAAGACTCCATCCCCTCGTCGTCCCGGCGAAAGCCGGGACCCATAACCACCGAATAGGTTGCCGAAAGAATGTCTGGCCGCGTACCCATTCCGATGGCCGCGGCGTATGGGTCCCGCCCCCCGTGCGCAACTGCGCACTAGGCCGGGACGACAGCAATGAATGGATCGCCGATGTCAGCCCCTCGCCTCGCCACCTATTCCGTCAACGGCGCCACCAGCTATGGCGCCGTCACCGACACCGGCATCGTCGACCTCTCGTCGCGCTTCGCCAACGACTATCCGACCTTGCGCGAGGCGATCGCCGCCGGCGCGCTGACTAGGCTCGTGGAGGATGCCGCGAGGCGCGCGCCCGACCATGCGCTCGACGCAGTCGCGTGGCAGCCGCCGATCCCGGCGCCGGAAAAGATCATCTGCATCGGCGTCAACTACCCGGACCGCAATGCCGAATACAAGGACGGCTCGGACGCGCCGAAATACCCCAGCATGTTCCTGCGGGTGCCGCGCTCCTTCGTCGGCCACAACACGCCGGTGGTGCGGCCGCGCATCTCGCCGCAGCTCGACTATGAGGGCGAACTGGTGCTGGTGATCGGCAAGGCCGGCCGGCACATTGCGGAGAGCGCCGCGCTCGATCACATCGCCGCGATCACGCTCTGCAATGAAGGCACTATCCGCGACTGGGTGCGCCACGCAAAGTTCAACGTCACCCAGGGCAAGAACTTCGATTCCACCGGCAGCCTCGGCCCGTGGATCGTGCCCTACACCGGTGAAGCGCAGATCGCCGATATTCGTCTGACCACGCGAGTCAACGGCGAGACCCGCCAGGACGACCGCACCTCGCGCTTGATCTTCGGCTTTCGCTACCTCATCAACTACATCTCGACCTTCACGACGCTGGTTCCCGGCGACATCATTGTCACGGGCACCCCGACCGGCGCAGGTGCGCGGTTCGATCCGCCGCGCTATCTGAAGCCCGGCGATGTCGTCGAGGTCGAGGCCGAAGGCGTCGGCATTCTGCGCAACAGCGTCGTCGACGAAGCCACCTAACCTCGCAAGCAAAGTGGACAGTGCCATGACCTCAACATCCGGCGGCGAAGCGATCGTCAACGGCCTCGTCGCCCACGGCGTCGACACTGTGTTCGGCCTGCCCGGCGCGCAGATCTATGGCCTGTTCGATGCCTTCCACCAGGCCCAGCTCAAGGTGATCGGCGCCCGGCATGAGCAGGCCTGCGGCTACATGGCGTTCGGCTACGCGCGCTCCAGCGGCAAGCCCGGCGTGTTCAGCGTGGTGCCCGGCCCCGGCGTGCTCAACGCCTCGGCGGCGCTGCTCACCGCATTCGGCTGCAACGAGCCGGTGCTGTGCCTGACCGGTCAGGTGCCGACGCAGTTCCTGGGCAAGGGCCGCGGCCATCTGCACGAGATGCCGGATCAGCTGGCGACGCTGCGCACCTTCGTGAAATGGGCCGACCGGATCGAATACCCTGATAACGCGCCCGCGCTGGTGTCGCGCGCGTTCCAGGAGATGCTGTCGGGCCGGCGCGGCCCGGCCTCGCTGGAGATGCCGTGGGATGTGTTCACCCAGCGCGCGCAGGTCGCAGCCGTCAAGCCGTTCGATCCGTTGCCGGCGCCGCAGCCCGATCCGGACCGCATCAAGGCCGCCGCCGACCTGATCGCCGGCAGCAAGGCGCCGATGATCTTCGTCGGCAGCGGCGCCATCGAGGCGCGCGAGGAGATCCTCGAACTGGCCGAGATGATCGACGCGCCGGTCGTCGCATTCCGCAGCGGCCGCGGCATCGTCTCCAACGCGCATGAACTCGGGCTCACCATGGCTTCGGCCTACAAGCTCTGGCCGAAGACCGATCTGATGATCGGCATCGGTACGCGCCTCGAGCTGCCGACGATGTCGCGCTGGCCCTACCAGCCGGCCGGACTGAAATGCGTGCGCATCGACATCGATCCGGTCGAGCTGCGGCGCTGGCCGGCCGATGCCGGCGTGATCGCGGACGCCAGGGCCGGCACCGCCGATCTCGTCGCCGCCGTGCGCAAGGTGGGCTACCGCAAGACTTCCGGCCGTCGCGCCGCGATCCGCGAGGCGACCGCGGCTACCGAGCAGGAAATCCAGCGCATCCAGCCCCAGATGGCCTATCTGAAGATCCTGCGCGAGGTGCTGCCAGCCAACGCCATCGTCACCGACGAGCTGTCGCAGGTCGGTTTCGCCTCCTGGTACGGCTTTCCGATCTATGAGCCGCGAACCTTCGTCACCTCGGGCTATCAGGGCACGCTCGGCTCGGGTTTCCCGACCGCGCTCGGCGCCAAGGTCGCCAACCCGGACAAGCCGGTGGTCGCGATATCAGGCGACGGCGGCTTCATGTTCGGCGTGCAGGAGCTCGCCACCGCCGTGCAGTTCAAGATCGGCGTGGTGACGCTCGTCTTCAACAACAACGCCTATGGCAATGTCCGCCGCGACCAGCGCGAGCGCTTCGACGGCCGCGTCGTCGCCTCCGACCTGGTGAATCCGGATTTCGTGAAGCTTGCAGAATCCTTCGGCGTCGGCGCCGCGCGCGTCACCTCGCCCGATCACTTCCGCCCCGTGCTGGAGAAGGCGCTGGCCGACGGCGGGCCTTACGTGATCTCGGTAGAAGTCCCGACGGATTCGGAAGTCAGCCCTTGGGCGTTCATCCACCCGGCGCGGAACAGCTAGGCGGCTTTCGCGCCGCGTTGCAGCTGTGACGCGGCGATCACGAGCAGGCCGGCGCCGGCGACCGACCAGCAGGCGACCGGCGCCCAGTGCACCAGCGGCGCATAGTCCGGCATCTTCTGCAGGCCGCCGGCGACGGCCGCCATCCGCGCAAAGGTCGCGAGCGCCAGCGCTGAGAAGACGAGGCCGGTGACCTTGCCTTCCGCGCCGGTCTCCCCGATCGCAAGCGCCGCGGACACCGCGCTCATCAGCATGCAGCCCCAGGCCGCGCCTGCCATGAACTGCGCCACGATCAGGCCATTGAGGCTTCCGGCGATCTCCGCGGCCACGATCGCGAATGCGCCAAGCAGCCCCGCCATGCCCATCACGATCAGGCCGCCGCGACGCTTGACGACAATGCTCGCCGGGAACATCGCAATGTTGAAGCCGATCCAGAACACCGGCATCAGCCATTGCAGCTCGTCCGCCTTGGCAAAGCGCAAATAGAACGGGGCGCTGTTGATGTTGAAGTGCAGCTGATAGCCGAGCGAGAGCAGCACCATCGATCCGATCAGGAACATCGGCACCGCCCCGAGCCGCTTGGCCGGGGGCGCCAGCTGCGCCGGCTGCGCCTCCGCCGCGATGCGACGCTCGATCCCCGAGAAGGCCAGTGCGGTCAGCAGCAGCACGACGCCTGACAGCACGAACGGCAGCCGCGCATCCTGGTTGCGCAGCACGACGCCAAGATAGGGCGAGACCGCGCCCGCGATGCCATAACCCAGCATCGCCAGCGCCGCGAGGAACGGGACCGAGGGTTGCGCGCGATACTTGCCGAGCAGCGTGAGCGGCGGCGCACGCAAGGCCGACGACGTCGCGGCCCAGATCACGATCAACACGATCAGCCAGACCTTCGCCCCCGGTCCGGTGCCGGCGACGTAAGGCAGCGCGATGAAGGCGGCGCAGGAGATCGCGGCAAGGATACCGACGAACAAGCCAAGGCGACCGACCAGGCTCGAAATCCTGTCGGCGGCCATGCCCATCGCCGTGTCGGTGATGGCGAAGATGCCCTGATCCATCATCAGGATCAGAATCACGGTCGCCGGCGCGATGCCGACATCGGCGCACAGCTTCGGCAGATAGATCAGATAGGTGGTCCAGCCCAGCGTGAACACGAGCTGCAGCACGGCGAGATAGACGCCGGTGCGGTTGACGGCGCGGTCGGCCTTGGTGGTCATGCGCCAAGTCTAGACCACCGGCCCGATTTGCGGGAGGGGAGTCAGCGCACCTTGCGGAAGGTCAAATTGATGCGCTGGCGGCCGAGCACACTGTGCTCGCCGTCGGCGAGCGGTGCGACGCCGTGATAGAATAACCGTGACCGGCCGCCCCACACCGCGACGTCGCCATGCTCGAGTCGATAGCGGCGCGGCGTATCGCTGCGCTTCAGGCCGCCGAACAGGAAGATCGCCGGCAGCCCGAGCGAGATCGACACGATCGGTGCGCGGTAGTCGAGCTCGTCCTTGTCCTGATGCAGCGACAGTTTTGCGCCGGGGACGTAGCGATTGATCAGGCAAGCCTGCGGCGCGAAGCCGTTGAAGCCGGCCTCCTCAGCGGCGCCGGCGGCGAGCCTGCGCAACACCTCCGGCATTTCAGGCCAGGGCTGTCCCGAGTCGGGATCGATCGGATCATAGCGATAGCCGCTGGGATCGGAGACCCAGCCGAGGTTGCCGCAATTGGTCATCGCCACCGACATGCGGTGGCCGCCAGGCGTGATCAGATGCCGGAACGGTGCCTGCTTGACGATGACGCGCAATGCCGGGATCAGCTCGGCCTCGAACGGCCGGACAAAGCCGCGCAGTAGCACCGCGCCATCCGCGATCGTCTCGCGCGACGGCCGTGCATCGCCAATTGTCTCGAACAGGTCAGCGGCCACGCCTCTCTCGCACTCACTTCGCGTCGTGGAAGATCACACCAACGGTGTGGCGGTGGCCGGAGCGAATCCGGCTGACGCCGTGGCGCAGGTTGACACGATACGGTCCGCGCGTCCCCTGCACCGGGCGATGATGCACGGCAAAGGCCACCGCATCGCCCTTGGTCAGCGGCACCATCTCGGGCCGCGACTGCATCCGCGGCCGCTGCTCGGTCAGCACGAACTCGCCGCCGCTGAAATCGCGCCCCGGCTGCGACAGCAGGATCGCGACCTGGATCGGAAACACGTGCTCGCCATAGAGGTCCTGGTGCAGGCAGTTGTAGTCGCCTTCGCCATATTGCAGCAGCAGCGGCGTCGGCCGCGTCTGTCCGGCGTCGTGGCAGCGCTTCAGGAACGCCGCATGCGACGGCGGGTAGCTGATCTCGATCCCCATCGTCTCGTTCCAGCGATTGGCTGTCGCGGTCAGCCGCGCATAGAGCGCGGGCCGCAGCTCCGCAATCAGGTCCGGCAGCGGATAGGAGAAGTATTTGTACTCGCCGCGGCCGAAGCCGTGACGGCCCATCACGATCCGGCTGCGGAACCGGCTGTCGTCGGGATACAGCGCTGCGATGGCATCGCATTCCTCAGGCGTCAGCAGACCGTTGAGGACGGCGCAGCCCTGCTCGTCGAGATCGGTCGCGATCCGGTCCCAATCGAGCGCGTCGACGCGGGCCGGAATGCCGGTGGATGGACGGGTGATGGCTTTGGCTGTTGCTGTCATGGGACGGAATCTGGCCACTGATTGCGGCCCGCGCCACCCGATTTCTGACAGAAAATGTCGGCGAACAGCGTCCCAATTCCGCTGTCGTCCCTGCGAAAGCAGGGACCCATAACCACAGGTGCTGGTTGTTCGAAAGCCGGCTGGCCGCGTGCCCTTTACGAAGGCCGCGGCGTATGGGTCCCTGCTTTCGCAGGGACGACGCGAGGAGAGATCTCGGTCGGCCCTGACGCAACGGCGCGCGGTGAAAGGTCACCCCCTCACCGGCAGCGTCACCACATCGTAGCCGTGGCTGATCTTCCGCTTCAGCACCGGATCCTCCAGCTCGAACTCGAAGCGGCTGGCGGGGCGGATGCCGCCCTTGGCGGCGAAGGTGCCGCCGAACATGGCGCAGCCGTCGGGCAGCGCGCCCTGGTCGAAGCCGCGCGCGATCAGGTCCTTCACCGGCAGCATGTGATCCAGCGTGCCTTCCTGGTAGAGCACGCGCTGGCCGCCGATCACCGCCCAGGAGCGCAGGACCAGCTGGTCCCAGTGATCAATCACATCCTCGAGTTCCCACAGCTCCGACGCCATCGGTTTGTCGCACATCTGCTTCGACACCGTGACGCTGTAGCTCTCGACCTTGCGGTCGGTGTGGTCGGAGCCGCAGCCGACGAAGATGCGGCCCTGCCAGCCGATCAGCACGAACTCGACCTCGCCGCTCGAATCCTCGCCGCAGACCTCGATGGCATCGGCGAAGGTGAGCCGGCGCGCCGAGCAGCGGTAGTAGATCGGCGTGGTCGCGGGCCGTGCGATGCCGAGCGCTTCGAGCTCGGCGATATGCTTGTCGCGCGCCACCGGATCGCGGCCGGTCCAGCCGGCTATCACGGCCTGCCTGATTTCCAGTGTGAGCGGGGTGGCGACGCCCTTGTCGTCGACATTGAAGGTGAGATCAAACACGGATCACGGTCTCCATTCCGGCAGCGAGCTCGAAAATGCGCCGATCCGAACCGCCCGCGGCGGCGAGCATCAGTCCGACCGGCGCCTCGCCCTCGCGATGCGCGGGCAGCGAGATCGCGCAGCCGTCGAGCACATTGATCAGCGTGCAGTTGCGTAGCGCGCGCAAATTCTCGGTGGCGAACGCCTTGTCGTCGGCGAGGCTAGCGATCGTTGGCGGCAGGTTCGCCGTGGTCGGCAGCACCATCGCATCATAGGGCGCGATCCGCTTCTCGGTGCGGGCGATGAAGGAGCGGCGCGCGTTGAGCAGATCGATATAGTCGGCCGCCGGAAAGCCTTCGCCGCGCTGGATGCGCACGGCGACGCGCGGATCGTAGATGTCGCCCTTGCTGGCCAGCAGGAAGCGGTGCCAGGCATAGCTTTCGGCGGCGGCAAAGCCGCCCTTGGCGTTCATGACGCCGACATCGAGCAATTCGGGCACCTCGATCCGCTCGATCAAGGCGCCTGCGCGCGACAACGAAGCGAGCGCGCGCTCGAAGGTCTTTGCGACGGCATCATCGAGGTCGTCGAGCGCGACCGTGGTCGGCACCGCGAGCCGCATGCCCTTCACCGGGCGCGGCGTGAGCGACGTCACCGGCTGGTCGGCGAGCACCGCGTCGAGCGCGGCGCAGCAGGCCACCGAATTGGCCAGCGGGCCGTAGCTATCGAGCGTGAACGACAACGGCACGCCGCCATCGAGCGGAATCCGGCGTTGCGTCGGCTTGTAGCCGACGATGCCGTTGAAGGCCGCCGGAATCCGGCAGGAGCCGCCGGTGTCGGTGCCGAGCGCGCCGAACGCCATGCCGTCGGCGATCGAGACCGCCGCCCCCGAGGACGAGCCGCCCGGCACGTGGCCGACGCTCCGGTTCCAGGCGCTCTTCGGCGTGCCGTAATGCGGATTGATGCCGATGCCGGAATAGGCGAACTCGGTCATGTTGGTGCGGCCGATCACGACGAAGCCGGCGCGCTTGAGCCGCGCTACCACCGGCGCATCGGCCTCCGCCGGCGCCGAATCCTCCAGCGCCCGGGAGCCGGCGCGGGTCACCTGCCCCTTGATGTCGAACAAATCCTTGATCGAGACCGGGATGCCGGCAAAGGGCGACGGCGCCGCATTGGCCTTGCGCAGCCGGTCCATGGCGTCGGCGGCCTCCAGCGCGGCGTCGCGGTCGACATGGATAAAGGTGCGCTGGCCCTCGCCCGAGGGATCAGCGATTTTGGCGATGCACTGCTCGACGAGCTTGCGGGCAGAGGTCGCGCCGCTGGCGAGATCGGCGGCAAGGGAGGCGAGTGTCGGATTCTTGGGCATGGCTTTCACTTCACGGCTTGCACTTCATGGCTTGCACTGATTGTTGCGCGAACCGGGGCGGATTTCCAGTGTGCGCCAGCCCCCGACCTCGCATCACTTCAATCCGAAGTACGCACGGTGTAGCTCTTCATTGCCGCTCATCTCGGCAACCGTGCCGGAGAAGCGGATCCGCCCGCCTTCCAGCACGAATACGCGGGTGGCAATCTCAAGAAAACCGATATTTTGCTCGGCGATCAAGAGCGCCAGCCCGCGGCCCTGCAGGCTCGACAGGGCGCGCAGCACCTCCTTGACGAACAGCGGCGACAGCCCGGCCGAGGGCTCATCCATCACCAGCAGCTTCGGCTCGGCCGACAATGCCTTGGCGATGCCGAGCATCTTGCGCTGACCGCCGGACAGGCTGGACGCGGGATCGCGGCGCTTGTCGCGCAGCACCGGGAACAGGCCGTACAGTTCGTCAACCCGCGCGCTCGGGTTGGCATGGCCGAGCGCCTGCGCGCCGACGCGGATGTTCTCCTCGATCGACAGGTCGGGAAACACCGCAAGCTCCGACATGTAGGTCATGCCGCGCTTCATCCGGTCCGACGAGCGCATCCTGGTGATGTCCTCGCCGCCGAGCTTGATGTGGCCGCTGCGGGCTTCGATCAGGCCCACCAGCGACTTCAGGAACGTGGTCTTGCCCGCGCCGTTGGCGCCGAGCAGCAGCACGGTCTCGCCGGGGCGGACGTCGAGATCGACGCCCCACAACACCTGCATGGTGCCGTAGCCGGCATCGACGCCCCTCGTGTCCAGAAGCGGCATCGCATCAGTGGGCATGCTCGCCTCCCAAAAACACCTCGATCACCTGCGGCTCGCGCACCGCGGTCGCGAGCGTGCCCTCGAAGATCTCCTTGCCCGCATTGAGCACGATGACGCGGTCGGTGATCTGCTCGATGAAGCCCATCAGATGCTCGACCACGATGATCGCCATGCCGGTCGCGGCCAAGACCTTGATGCGGCCGGCGATCCAGTCGAGCTCCGCCGGGTTGAGGCCGGCCGCGAGCTCGTCGAGCAGCAACAGCCGCGGCCGCGTGGCGAGCGCACGGGTCAGATCGAGCATCTTCTGCTGCGCGCTGTTGAGATCGGCGGCCGGACGGTCGGCAACCTCCTTCAGCCTGAAATCCTCGAGCAGTTCGGCGATCGACGGCGCACCGGTCGCGCCGCCATAGGCCAGCGCAACCTGGATGTTCTCGCGCACCGTGAGCGACAGGAACGGCTTCGGAACCTGGAAGGTGCGGTTGATGCCGCGGTGAACGAGCTTGTGCGAGGCGACGCCGCCGGCGGTCGCACCGTCGAACACGACCTCACCGCCGTCCGGCGCATAGAGACCGGAGATCACGTTGATCGCCGTGGTCTTGCCGGAGCCGTTCGGACCGACGAGGCCGAGGATCTCGCCGGGCACGACGTGAAAGCTGAGGCCGTCGAGCGCGTGGAAGCCGCCGAAGCGCTTCACCAGCTTCGAGACCTTGAGGATCGGGGTTTTCTCAGGGGACATGCCACCCCCTGCGGGTTGCCAGCGACACCAGTCCAGAGGGCAGGAACAGCACCAGGCCCATGATCAGGAGACCATAGATCAGCTGGAAGTATTGCGGCGTGGTGAAGCCGATCAGATTGTAGATGCCGTAGAGGATCAGCACGCCGACGATCGGTCCGGTGATGGTGGCGACGCCGCCGAACAGCGCGAACACGATCGCGAAGATGCTGAACTCGCCGGAGAACACGTTGTCCGGATAGAACACCGAGACGTACCAAGCGTAGATGCCACCGGCGAGGCCCGCGACCAGCGCCGAGGCGAGCCAGGCAATCACCCGCATCTTCACGATATTGACGCCGGCCATCGAGGCCGACACCGCGTCCTCGCGCACGGCCTGCAGCGCCAGCCCGAACGGCGAGTTCCTCAGATAGACCACCGCACCGACGGTCAGCGCCATCACGACGACGGCGGCATAGTAGGCGTGGGTCGGGTTGAAGGTGCCGGTAAGCGACACGCCGTACGGCCCCTTGGTGATGCCTTCCAGCGCCGGGTTGGCGACGAAGTGCAGCACCGCAAGCGAGGCCGCGAGGTTGGCGATCGCGAAATACGCGCCCGACAGCCGCAGCAGCGGCGTCAGCAACAGGCCGAGCGCAACCGCCACGACGCCGCCGACCAGCACGGCGAGCGGTGCGGGCGTCTGCAGATGCATCACCATGATGGCGAAGCCATAGGCGCCGGCGCCGAAGAAGCCGACATAGCCGAACGGCAGATAGCCGGTGAAGCCATAGATGATGTTCACGCCCTGCGCGAGGATCAGGAAGATCACGAAGTTGAACAGCAGCAGATGGTTTTGATAGACACCGGGCAGCAGTGCGAACACCACGACCAGCGGCGCCAGGATGAACAGCAGGTGCTTCGAGGCATTATGCAACGCGCACCCGCCTTCCGAGCAGACCGCTCGGGCGCAACAACAGGATCACGATCAACAACACATAGGGCAGCAAGTCGGCCCAGGAACTGAGATAGGTCTGCACCAGCATGTAGCACAGGCCGTAGACGACACCGCCGAGCGCGGTGCCGAGCGGATTGCCGAGCGAGCCCAGCACGACGATCGCAAACGACGTCACGGTCGCGTCGGCGCCGAACGCCGGCGTCACCGAGCCGAACATGAAGGGCGCGAACACGCCGGCGACCGCCGCGATGCCAAGCCCGATGCCGAACGCCGCCGCCGAGACGCGGTCGACATCGATGCCCGTCGCCAGCGCCTCGTCGCGGCGTGACATCACCGCACGGGTCAGGGTACCGAGCCTTGTGTGGTAGAGATAGAGGTAGACCAGCGCGATCGCGATCAGGCTGGTGATGGCCGCGATCACCCAGGGCGCGGGAAAGCCCTGGCCGAAGATCTGGATCGGCCCTGCTCCGCCGGCCTTGCCGCCGAACCACTTCACCTTGATGGTCGTGAACACGGTGCCGAGCAGACGGCTCTGGATCGAGCGCTCGCTGGTGCCAGCGAAGATCGTGGTGACGGCTTCGATCACCTGCGACAGGCCGAAGAACAGGATGATCGACAGCATTTCCGGATTGGCCGAGCCCTGCAGCCGCGGCACCAGCACCCAGTACAGCAGCACGCCGACCAGCACGAACACCACGAAGGCCAGCGGCACCGCGAACAGCGGGTCGACGCCGGCGATGCCGACCACGCCGAGCGCGATGAAGGCGCCGAGCATCAGGATGTCGCCATGCGCAAGGTTGACGATGCGCATGACGCCGAACACGAGATTGAGACCGATGCCGACCAGGCTGAAATACAGCCCGAACAGCACGCCGGCAACGAGCGCATAGGTCATGCTACCGCTCGCCGCCGAAGGTTACGCCTGCCGCCCTCACCTGCATCACGGCGCCGGATAGATCGGCTTGCCGGTCGCGGTCTCGTGCGGATAGATCGAGACGAACTTGATGTGATCGTGCTCGTCGACCGTGAGCTGGCCGAGCGGCGTCAGTTCGCCGATCTGGCCGCCCGTCTCGTCCAGCGCGAAGGTGCCGTCCAGCGTCTTGAGCTGGCCGCTGAGCGAGAACACCGCGCGGCGCAGCTCCATCTGCTCGAGGCTGGTCGCGACCGACAGCGTCTTCTCGATCACCAGCGCGGTGGTGTAGCCGGCAACCGCGTTGAAGCCGAACTCCATCTTGCCGTCGTTGTACTTCTTGGTCCAGGCGGCGCGGAAATCCTTCATGTTCATCCCGAAATTGACGGGATAGTCCAGCTCGGACGGCGGCACATAGGTCCAGATGTGCTCGAGGCCCTTGGCGCCGACATTCTTCTCGAGCAATTCGGTCTCGAGGCCGGCATAGATCGCGAACAGCATCTTGAACTTGGTGCCGACGTCCTGGACGTTGCGCAGGAAGGCGATGTCGTTCGGCGCATAGCCGAAATGGATCACCGCGTCCGGATTGGCGTTGCTGATGTTGTTGATGATGACGTTGTAGTTGGTGGTCTCGGTCGGAACGCCCTGGTCATAGACGATCTCGATCGGCGCACCGGACTCCTTGACGAACTTGCGGAACGCGTTGGCCTGAGTGCCGGTGAACTCGTTGGTCGAATACAGGATGGCGACCTTCTTGATGCCGAGGCCCGGGCCGTCATGGCTGATGAAATCAGCCACCGGCTTCGGCCACACCGTCGACACCGGATCGGCCATCAGTGCGATGTAGGGATTGTCCTTGGAGAAGAAGCTCGCGCCGGTGCCGGTCTGGTCGAACAGGAACATCTTGTGGTCGCGCGCGATCGCAACCGCGGGCGCCGTCAGCACCGATCCGGAATCGGCGACCAGGAGGTCCACCTTATCCTGGGTGACGAGCTGATTATAAAGCGTCGAGGCGGTCGCGGTGTTGCTCTGGTCGTCATAGGAGACGAGCTTGATCGGGATCTTCTTGTCGAACGCCTTCACGAACACGCCACCCTCGGCGTTCTTCTGTTCGACCCACAATTTCAACGAGCTGTAGACCGGCATCGAGATCGAGGCGTAGCGCCCCGACGACGCATAGAGCGTGCCGATCTTGATCTCCGACGGTGCGTCGGCGGCCATCGCCTGCGTGGCAAATGCGAGGCTGGCAGCGAGTGCCGCGCCGATGATCCTCAGCATGATATGTTCCTCCCGGCTATCTTGAACGTGTCTCGACGTATCTTGGACGCGGCCCTTCTACGCGCCGGATCGGAGCGACACAAGCATCGCGGCCTTAGCAATTGTGCGAGGGGCGGAATATGCGGCATGCGCGGGACACAGGCCGCTGCGCGGAGCATGGATGGTCCGTTGACGGGCCTTGGTTCAATGGCGCATCAAGATCGTAACGATTTCGGGAGGAGACATCAGACATGGCCGAGCCCGCGCGCGCGAAACCAAAGCCGACACCGGAGACCCAGCATTTCTGGGATGGCACCAAGGCCGGCGAGCTGCGCCTGCAGCGCTGCGATGCCTGCGCCAATGTCTACTTTCCGCCGCGGCCGTTCTGCCCCTCCTGCGCCTCGCGCAAGGTCTCGATCTTCAAGGCCAGCGGCAAGGGCAAGCTCTACAGCTACGTCATCAACCACCGTCCCGCCGCGCCCGGCTTCACGCCGCCTTATGCGATCGCGGTCGTCGAGCTCGACGAGGGCCCGCGCATGATGAGCAACATCATCGATTGTCCGCAGACGCCGGAAGCGCTCGAACTCGACATGCCGCTCGAGGTCGCCTTCGAGGCGCTCGACGACAAGATCACCCTTCCTTTGTTCCGTCCGGCAAAGGGGTAATGTGATGCGCAGGAACCAGGTTGCCGTCGTCGGCGCGGCCGAAACCACCGAACTCGGCGTCATCCCGAACATGTCGCAGATCCAGCTGCACGCGGACGCGGCGCTGAATGCGATCGCGGACGCCGGCCTGAAGCTGTCCGACATCGACGGCTTCGCTACCGCGGTGGAGACCCCGCAGCAGATGGCGCACTATCTCGGCATCACGCCGACCTGGGTCGACGGCACCTCCGTCGGCGGCTGCTCCTTCATGCTGCATGTCCGCCACGCCGCCGCCGCGATCGAGGCCGGCCTCTGCAAGACCGTGCTGATCACCCATGCCGAGAGCGGCAAGTCGATGATCGGCAAGCAGCCGCGCTTCACGCCGGCCGACAGCCTCAACGGCCAGTTCGAATCGCCGTTCGGCGTCTATGGGCCGCCGAGCATGTTCCCGATTCCCGTGCTGCGCTTCATGAAGACCCACGGCATCACGCATGAGCAGCTTGCGATGGTCGCGGTGGTGCAGCGCGAATGGGCGGCGAAGAATCCCCGCGCGACCATGAAGGATCCGATCACGGTCGCCGACGTGCTGAATTCGCGGATGATCGCCTATCCGTTCCGGCTGCTGCAATGCTGCCTCGTCACCGACGGCGGCGGCGCGCTGATCCTCACCTCGGCCGACCGCGCCAAGGATTTCCCGAACAAGCCGGTCTACATTCTCGGCACCGGCGAGAGCGTGGAGACGCCGATGGTCAGCCAGATGAAGACGTTCGACTCATCGCGCGCCTTCAAGGTGGCGGGCCCCCTCGCCTTCAAGGAGGCCGGCATCACCCAGAAGGACGTCGATCATCTGATGATCTACGACGCCTTTGCGCATCTGCCGCTCTACGGCCTCGGCGACCTCGGCTTCATGCCGTACGAGGAGACCGGCAAGTTCATCGCCGACGGCAACACCCGCCCCGGCGGCAAGCTGCCGCTCAACACCAATGGCGGCGGCCTCAGCTACATGCACTCCGGAATGTACGGCATGTACGCGCTGCAGGAGAGCGTGCGGCAGATGCGCGGCATCGCGCCGGCGCAGGTGCCGAACGCGAAGATCTCGGTCTGTCACGGCGTCGGCGGCATGTTCGCCGCAAGTGGCACGATCATCTTTACGAACGAGAAATGAGCGAGCTGCTCGCCTCCTCCCTCTCCCCGTTCCTACGGGGAGAGGGTTGGGGTGAGGGGCCGCTTACACATACTCGGACTCGCGGAGAGTCCCCCTCACCCGGATCGCATCTGCGATGCGATCCGACCTCTCCCCGCAAGCGGGGCGAGGTCAGCAAGACACCAGGAGAACCGACATGGCAAAATCACTGCAGGATAAAGTCATCATCGTCACCGGCGCGGGCCGCGGCATCGGCCGCGAGATCGCGCTGCTCTGCGCGGCAGAAGGCGCCAAGGTCGTGGTCAACGATCCCGGCGGCGCTGCCGACGGCGGCGGCTCGAGCGCCGCACCCGCCGAGGAGGTGGTCGAGGAAATCAAGAAGCGCGGCGGTACCGCGGTCGCCAATTTCGAGTCGGTGGCGGAAGCCATCCCCGCCAGCAAGATCGTGAAGACCGCGACCGATCATTTCGGCCGGCTCGACGGCGTCGTCAACAATGCCGGCATCCTGCGCGACATGATCTTCCACAAGATGAGCGTGGAAGCCTTCGAGGCCGTCATCAAGGTACATCTGATGGGCTCGTTCTATGTCAGCCACGCCGCCGCGCGGATCTATCGCGAGCAAGAGTCAGGCTCCTTCGTGCACTTCACCTCGACCTCCGGCCTGATCGGCAATTACGGCCAGGCCAACTACGCCGCCGCCAAGCTCGGCATCGTCGGCCTGTCGAAATCGATCGCGCTCGACATGGGCCGCTTCAACGTGCGCTCGAACTGCGTGTCGCCGTTCGCCTGGACCCGCATGATCGGCACCATCCCGACCGAGACCGACGCCGAGAAGGCGCGCGTCGAGAAGATCAAGCAGATGGGGCCGGAGAAGATCGCGCCGGTCTGCGCCTATCTGCTGTCGGACGCGGCCAAGGACGTCACCGGACAGATCTTCGGCGTGCGCATGAACGAGATCTTCCTGTTCGGCCAGCATCGTCCGGTGCGCTCGGTTCATCGCGGCGAAGGCTGGACGCCCGAGACCATTGCCGAACACGGCATGCCCGCGCTGAAGGGATCGTTCGCCAAGCTCGACCGCTCGGCCGACGTCTTCACCTGGGATCCGATCTGAACTTGATCTGATCCTCCGATCCGATCTGACAGTTTTATGAACTAGTCGCCTCCGCGAAACAGCGGGGGCGACACACTCTTTGGTTGTTTCATCATGGCGTGCCCGCATTGTGCCAGAATTGCGGGGGTATGATCGTCCTCCCGATAACAAAAAAGCCTGGGAGGACTTTCGTGACAAATCCAAGCAACATTCAGAAACACGAGGGCGACGGTGCGAAGGCGTTCGACCGTCGGACAATCTTGCGCGGTGCAACGGCGCTTGCTGCAACCGCGATGGCCGCATCCGATGCCGCAGCGCGCGACTTCGGCCCCAACGCGGAGCCGCAGCGCTATCCCGATCCAGACATCGTCGTGATCGACGACAAGCGCTTCAAGGCCAAGGTCGGCAACACCGCGATCAAGCGGCTCTACACCGGCTGCCTGTGGGCGGAGGGCCCGGCCTGGAACGCGCAGGGCCAGTATCTGGTCTGGAGCGATATCCCGGCCAACCGGCAGTTGCGCTATCTCGACGATGACGGCCACATCTCCGAGCAATTCCACAAGCCGTCGAACGAGGCCAACGGCTCGACCTTCGATTTCGAGGGCCGCCAGATCACCGCCGAGCGCACCCGGCTGGTGCGCTACGAGCACGACGGAACCGTCACGCCCCTGGCGGAACAGGCCAATGGCAAGCAGCTCAACGGGCCGAACGACATGGTCGTGCATCCCAATGACAAGTCGATCTGGTTCACCGATCCCGGCTATGGCGCGATCTCGATCTATGAGGGCCAACTGGCCAACACCGGATCGAAGCAGCCCTACCAGAAGGAAGCGGTCTATCGCATCGATGCTGCGACCGGCCAGATCACCAAGGTCGCCGACGAGCCGTTCAAGCCGAACGGCATCGCCTTCAGCCACGACTACAAGAAGGTCTATGTCTGCGACACCGGCACCACGCATTACCCGAACGCCAAGAACATCGTCTGGCAGTACGACCTCAACGGCGACAAGCTCTCCAACCCGCGCACGCTGATCGACATGACGCTGGACGGCAAGTCAGGCTTCCCGGACGGCCTGCGTGTCGACGTCGACGGCAATATCTGGGTCGGCGCCGGCTGGGTCGGACCGGGCTATGACGGCGTACAGGTGTTTGCGCCCGACGGCCAGCGCATCGGCCAGATCCTGCTGCCGGAGACCTGCGCCAACCTCACCTTCGGCGGCAAGAAGCGCAACCGCCTGTTCATGACCGCAAGCCAGTCGCTCTACGCGGTCTATGTGGAGACGAAGGGCGCGCATAACTGTTGATGCAAACGCGCTGTCGTCCCTGCGAAAGCATGGACCCATAACCACCGGTGGCCGATTGTTTGAAAGGCTGGGGTTCCAGCTTCTCGCAACACTCCCGGTCGTGGTTATGGGTCCCGGCGTTCGCCGGGACGACGCTGCGGCTAGCCGCTATTCCGCAGCCCCGCCGAGATCCCGTTGATCGTGATCTGAATCCCGCGCAGCACCTGCTCGTCCGGGTTCTGCGCGCGATACTCCTTGAGCAGCTCCACCTGCACGTGATTGAGCGGATCCATGTAAGGGAAGCGGTTGCGGATGCCGCGCTCCAGCAGCGGGTTGCCCTGCAGCAGCCGGTCGTGCCCCATGATGTCGAGCAGCGTCTCGATCGACAGGTGCCATTCGCGGCGGATCTGGCCAAAAATCTTCTCGCGCAACGCGACGTCGGGCACCAGCTCGGCATAGCGCGAGGCGATCGCGATCGAGCTCTTCGCCAGCACCATGTCCATGTTGGACAATAGTGTGCGGAAGAACGGCCATTCCCGGTAGAGCTCCTGCAGGAACGCCATGCCCTGCTCGGGATGCCCGGATATCCAGCTCTCGACCGCGCTGCCGAAGCCATACCAGCCCGGCAGCATCAGCCGGCATTGCGCCCAGGAGAACACCCACGGGATGGCGCGCAGGTCCTCGATCTCGCGGGTCTTCTTGCGCGAGGCCGGGCGGCTGCCGATGTTCAGCGTCGCGATCTCGTTGATGACGGTCGAACCCCAGAAATAATCGGCGAAGCCTTCCGTCTCATAGACGAGGCCGCGATAGGCCTTGAAGGCGAGCGCGGAAATCTCCTCCATCGCCTTGAGATATTCGGGGCGCGGCGCGCTCTGCCGCGGCTGCAGCAGGCTGGTTTCCAGCGTCGCCGCGGCGAGGATTTCCAGATTGCTGCGGCCGACCTCGGCATTGGAATATTTCGACGAGATGATCTCGCCCTGCTCGGTGATGCGGATCTGGCCGTTCACGGCGCCGCCGGGCTGCGCGATGATCGCGTCATAGCTCGGCCCGCCGCCGCGGCCGACCGAACCGCCGCGGCCGTGGAACAATCGCAAGCGCACGCCGTGGCGCTCGAACACCTCGACGAGGCCGATCTCGGCCTTGTAGAGCTCCCAGCCCGAGGTGACGAAGCCGCCATCCTTGTTGCTGTCGGAGTAGCCGAGCATCACCTCTTGCACGCTGCCGAGACTGTCGACCAGCTTGCGATAATCGTGCAGCACCAGCATGCGGTCCATGATGCCGCTGGAGGCCTGCAAATCCTCAATGGTCTCGAACAGCGGCACGATGTTGACGGCGCTGCGGCCGGACGGATTGACCAGCCCGACCTCCTTCAGCAGCACCGCGACCTCGAGCATGTCGGACATGCCCTGGCACATCGAGATGATGCATTGGGAGATCACTTCCGGCCCGAACCTGGCATGCGCCTCGGCCGCGGCACGGAACACGGCGAGCTCGCTTTGGGTCTCCTCGGAATATTTCACGAAGGGCGAGGCCAGCGGCCGTGCATTGCGCAGCTCGGCGAGCAGCAGGCTGACGCGGGCGTCCTCGCCGAGCGCCAGATAGGACATCCCCGGATTGGCGGTATCGAACAGCTCGGCAATGGTGCGCTCGTGCACCGCCGAGTTCTGGCGGATGTCGAGCCGCGCCAGATGGAAGCCGAAGCAATCGACCGCCCGCCGCAACTGCCGCAGCCGGCCGCGCGCGATCACGCTGGAATTGTTCGCGATCAGCGAGCGGTTGAGCACGTCGAGATCGGCCTGGAATTCCCTGGCGCTCGCATACGGCTCGGCCTTGCCGACCGGCGGCCGCGTGGTCTCGACCTCGAGCCGAGAAGCCGTCGCCGCAAGCCTTGCATAGATGCCCGATACGGCCAGACGATACGGTTCGCCGCTGCGATGCGGCGAGGTGTCGGGCGAGCGCTCGGCGAGGCTCCGCAGCTCGTCCGAGACGTCGGCGAGATGCGCCGCCAGCGACAATTCGGCGCCAAGCGCATGCAGCTCCTCGAGGTAGAAGTTGAGTGCCTGTCTCGACTGCAGGCGCAGCGTGCCGCGCATCACCTCCGCGGTGACGAAGGGATTGCCGTCGCGATCGCCGCCGATCCAGCTTCCCATCCTGAGAAAGGATGCGAGTTCACCGGCCTCGCCGCCCTCCTTGTTCAGGCGGTCCTCCAGCGCGCAATGCAGCCGCGGCACTTCCTGCAGAAAGGTGTAGTCGTAGAACGAAAGGCCGTTGGCGACCTCGTCGAGCACGGTCAATTTGGTCCGGCGCAGCAGATTGGTCTGCCACAGCGTCACCACCGCGCGGCGCAGCTGCTCGTCGCTGGCCTCGCTCTCGTCCGGCGTCATCTGCAGCCGCTCGCGGCGGTCGAGCAGATCCGCGATCTCCATCTCGCGGTCCATCGTGCTCTTGCGGCGGACCTCGGTCGGATGCGCGGTCAGCACCGGGCTGACCAGCGCGCTCCTGAAGAAGCTGCGCAAATCGGCCGGGCTGATACCGGCCTGGCGGGCATGCACCAGCGTCTGTTCCAGCGTGCTCGGCCGCGGCGCCCCGCTCGGCCCGCGGCTGCGCATCTGGCGGATGTTGTTCTGATCCTCGGCGATGTTGGCGAGGTGGGAGAAATAGCTGAAGGCGCGGACGATCTGCAGCGTCTCGGCAATCGACATGCCGTCGAGAATGCTCTCCAGTTCCCGCCGCGCCAGCTTGTCCTCGTCGCGATGGAAGCGGACCGAGGTCTGGCGGATGCGCTCGACCAGGTCGAATACGTCGGCCCCTTCCTGGTCGCGCACGGTGTCGCCGAGGACGCGCCCCAAAAGGCGGATGTCGTTCCGCAGCCGCGCATCCTCCTCCTGCGCAGTCGCTTCCAGAAGGCTGGCCTCCGCGGCACGCTTGGCGCGGATTTCCGTCTGGGACGGCATGGTCTGGGGAGGCATTACCTGGGGAGACATGGCTTCGCTACTCCGGAGGCTGCCCGGCTCCTCCCGAGTGTGCGCTTTTTTTGCCGCAGCGCAAGATGAACTTGGTGGCGGTGCACCACTGCCGTCGTCCCTGCGAAAGCAGGGACCAATAACCACCGATGTCCGAGGTAGACATCGGACGGGGCCACAGCCTGCGCAACGGGGACATCCGTGGTTATGGGTCTCGGGTCGCGCGGAGCCTGTCATCGGGCGGCGCTTCGCGCCGACCCGTTGGCTTGCCCGGGACGACGGCGAGTCTTGTGGCGCTAGATCCTCCGCCCCGCTCGCTCCCAATACGGATCGCGCAGCCGGCGCTTGAAGATCTTTCCGGAATCCTCCCGCGGCAGGTTGGTCTGGATCTCGATGTGCTTGGGCACCTTATAATCGGCGAGCGCAGTCTTCAGCTGGGCGCGGACGGAGGCGATGTCGAGCGCGACGCCTGGCTGCGGCTCGACCACCGCCATCAGCGCCTCGCCGAACTCGGCATCGGGGATCCCGAACACCGCGCAGTCGTGCACGCCGGGGACGGCATGCAGCACCGCCTCGATTTCGGCCGGATAGATGTTGACGCCACCCGAGATCACCATGTCGCGCTTGCGATCGCAGATGAAGACGTAGCCGTCGGCATCGATATAGCCGACGTCGCCCGAGGTGATGAATCCCTGGCGGTCGATCTCGGCGCGCTTCTCCGACTTGTTGTGATAGGTGAAGTCGGGATTGCCCTTGATCCGCGAATAGATCTCGCCGATCTGGCCTTGCGGCACCTCCTTGCCGTCGTCGCCGACGAAGCGAAGCTCGGCACCGGGCGAGATCTTTCCGACCGTGCCGGGCTTCTTCAGCGCGTCCTCGGAATTGGCGAAGGTGACCGCGCCTGACTCGGTCGAGCCGTAGAACTCGTAGATCACCGGCCCCCACCATTCGATCATGGCGCGCTTGACATCGGGCGGACAGGGCGCGGCGGCATGGATGATGTGGCGCAGCGACGACATGTCGTACTTCCGGCGCACCTCCTCCGGCAGCTTCATCAGGCGGATGAACATCGTCGGCACCATGAAGATGGTGTCGATCCGCTCGCGCGCGATCAGCTGCAGAAACTCCTCCGCGTCGAAGCGCGGCATCAGCACCAGCGCGCCGCCGAGCTTGCCCGAGCGCAAGCCGAAGGAATTCGGCGCGGAATGGTAGAGCGGTCCCGGCAGGATCGCGCGTGCGCCGGGCTTCAGGCCGTAGATCATCGCGCGCATTGCTTCCGCATTGGCGGTCTGCTCCGGCGTCGGCGCGAAGCGGCGCACGCCCTTCGGATGGCCTGTCGTGCCCGAGGTGTAGATCATGTTCTGCGGCTGCGGCACCACCGGGCCGTCGTAGCGCGGGAATTGCGCGAGCCAGGCTTCGAAATCGATCGCGAAATCCGGTGTCGCCAGATGATCGGGATTGATCTTGTAGTTGGCGAGGATTTCCGGTGGCGTCGGCACACTGAGCACGATGACACCGGGCGGGATCGCACCGCGCAGCGGATGCAGCATATCGGCATGACCGATCAGGACGCGCGTGCCGGAATCCGTCAGCACATAGTTGATCTCCTCCGGCTTGAAGTGCCAGTTGATCGGCACGCCATAGGCGCCGAGCCGCATCGCGGCATAGGCAGCCTCGATGAAGGCGATGTCGTTGCGCATCAGCATGCAGACGCTGTCGCCCGGCTTGACGCCGAGCTCGTTGAGGCCGCTGGCAATACGGTCGGCGCGCTCGGCCACCGCAGCGTGATCGCGCCGGCGACCGCCGCTGACGATGCCGAGGAAGGGCTGGGACGTTTCGCTCATTTCTGTGTTGTTCTTCGTTATTCGTCAGCGGCCTCGTTGCCTTCGTCGTCACCGGGCTTGTCCCGGTGATCCACGTCTTTACCGCCGCAACAAAGACGTGGATGGCCGGGACAAGCCCGGCCATGACGGCTACACATCGTCACGCATCCGCGAACCTTGGCGCGCGCTTCTCCAGATTGGCGCGCACGGATTCGGTCTGGTTCGGACTGCCGAGCAATTTCTGCTGCTCGACCGACTCCGCGAGCAGCGCGGCCGCCGGATCGACCGACAGATTGTTGAGCATGCGCTTGGCGGCACGGATCGCATCCGGGCTCTTGCCGGCGATCTCGCGCGCGACCTCGAGCGCCGCGGCGCGCGGGTCGTCGCAGACGCGGGTGGCAAGGCCGTAACTTTGGGCCTCCTGCGCCGAAAAGATACGGCCGGTATAGGTGAGCTCGCGCAGAATGTCGTCGCGCACGAGGCTCGCGAGGATCGGCGTGCCCGCCATGTCGGGCACAAGGCCCCATTTGATTTCCATGATCGACATCCGCGCATCCTGCGAGAGGAAGCGCATGTCGGCGCCGAGCGCGAGCTGGAAGCCGCCGCCGAACGCGACGCCGTGGACCGCGGCAATCACCGGCACCGGAAGCTGGCGCCAGCCCCAGACCGCCTGCTGCGGGAAATTGGCCTTGCCGTGGGTGCGGACGGTGAGATCGCGCTTCTCGCCGCCCGGCACTCCGTTACCGCCGTCCTTCATGGCGGCGAAACGGCCCATGTCGAGCCCGGCGCAGAACGCCCGGCCCTCGCCGGACAGCACCACCACCCGAACGGCTTTTTCCCTGGAAAGCCGGTCGGTTGCGGCCACCAATGCCTCGAACATCGCGGCATCGAGCGCGTTCATCTTGTCCGCCCGCACCAGGCGGACATCGGCGATACCGTCCGAAATCGATATCGAAACGCGATCTTCCATTGAAATCTCCTCCGCTGTTCCTTGTTGGCGCTTTACAGAAAGGCCGTTGTCCGCTTTTAGTCAATCGACCAATTAACTGACAACCCCCGTGGAGGAAACGATGTTCTCTGATCAGCTTCTTGCCGGGCGGCGCATACTGGTAACCGGCGGTGGCACCGGCCTCGGCAAGTCCATGGCCTCGCGGTTCCTGCAGCTCGGGGCCGAGGTGCATATCTGCGGCCGCCGCAAGAGCGTTTGCGACGAAACCGCGACCGAGCTTATGGCCGAGTATGGCGGGCGCGTGGTCAGCCACGGCGTCGATATCCGCAACGCTATGGCGGTCGACGAGATGATCGAGGCGATCTGGACCACCAGCGGCCCCCTCACCGATCTCATCAACAACGCCGCCGGCAATTTCATCTCGCGTTCGGAAGAGCTCTCGCCGCGCGGCTTCGATGCGGTCGCCAACATCGTGATGCACGGCACCTTCTATGTGACGCACGCGGTGGGCCGCCGCTGGATCGCCGGCGGGCATCGCGGCAACGTGGTGTCGATCACCGTGACCTGGGTGCGCAACGGCTCGCCTTACGTGGTGCCATCGGCGATGAGCAAGTCGGCGATCCACGCCATGACCATGTCGCTCGCCATCGAATGGGGCCGTCACGGAATCCGCCTCAACACCATCGCGCCCGGCGAGATCCCGACCGAGGGCATGAGCAAGCGCATCAAGCCCGGCGACGAGGCCGGTGCGCGCACCAAGGCGATGAACCCGATGGGCCGCGTCGGCACCATGGAGGAATTGCAGAACCTCGCCGTGTTCCTGATCTCCGGCGGCTGCGACTGGATCAACGGCGAGACCATCGCCATGGACGGCGCGCAGGCGCTCGCGATGGGCGGCAATTTCTACCAGCTGCGCGACTGGAGCGACGACGACTGGACCAAGGCGCGCGAGTCGATCAAGGCCCAGAACGAGAAGGACCGCGCGGCGCGGGGTTGAAACGACAGGTCGCGCCTCAACCTCAACTGTCGTCCCCGTCGTTCAGGAAGGCATCCGCCTCGACCTCCCACGTCGTCCCGGCGAAGGCCGGGACCCATATGTGGACGGCCCCCGTGGCACAAGAGCTTTTTGGTGAGATCGGATCGCTTGCATCCATATGTCCGGCCTG